>JAAYHT010000153.1 GCA_012735285.1 Clostridiales bacterium
ACCCTTCTCACTATCACTAAATAAAACTTCAAGCATAATTTCACCTCGTATTGAAAATATATACATCCATTCTATCTCCACAACCCTACTAATGTTGCCACAAAATCAGTAAAATCAAGACTTACATCCTTGACATCAATACAATTGACTCTACATGGCTCGAATTGTTGAATTGACAGCTCAATTATCATATATCCTTAGATAAGATGCGATACTCTTTCCCCTACGAATATATCCTGTGGGGAGGTCGGTGTTCGTAGACATACCGTATCAACAAACAAACGCAGACATAAAACAAGAGGTGTATGGTTCCTCTTGTTTTAATTTGAAGTTTTTTTGGAGTTCTGCTCCACCTGTTCAATTATACATCCGTCTTTTTGATAGGTTCCAGTATATGGTTGCCTAAAGTATATGCGTCTCTATAGAATATTCAATACGTGTTTCTCTAAGTTGCTTAATGACACAGTATAGTCGCGCATGAAAATTATTTGTAAAGTTTACTTGACATCGTCAGCTAGCCATGATATATTCGTGTTGTAAAGTTTACTTTACATATTTTGAGCAAGATCACATGCAGGGAGGTTATCGTGAAAAACAGAATTGAAGAAATACGAACTAAAAAAGGAATACGCCAGGAAGACCTTGCCAAACTGATGGGAGTCTCAAGGCAGACGATCAGTTCCTTGGAAAACGGGCGATATAATCCATCTATTATGCTGGCATACAAGATTGCCAAATATTTTGATATGACAATTGAAGAAGTATTTATTTTTGAGGAGGAATAATTCATGTATTACAACAATAAACGTTTAGCGTTAAGTATATTTTGGATAATTATGGGCGCCGCCCTATTAGTTTTTTCAATCATCGGAGTGATCGATTCCGCTCTGTATCCCGGTATGGGAGGAGCCTTGATGGCTGTCGGCATTATACAAGTAGTAAGGAATTTGAAGTATCGAAAAGATTCCAACTACAGAGAAAAAGTAGACATCGAATTTAAAGATGAACGAAATAAATATCTTCGTATGAAGGCCTGGTCTTGGTCAGGATATCTGGTGGTCCTGATTGAAGCCATAGCCGCAATTTTCGCAGCAATTCAAGGGCAACATCAAATCCAGCAGGTTCTGTTCTTTTCCATTTGTCTGATTGTTTTTATTTACTGGATTTCTTATCTAGTACTTAGCAAAAAGTATTAAATACACATCAAGGCGACACACTCCACGTGGGTCGTCTTGTTAGATTTTAACATTGGTAATAAACATGCTTCCTATCATTGAAAATATGCCCAGGCTTTGCAGTCCGGCTATAACGATCATCAAAGTAAGCAGAATGGTTAATATGTGAAAATCAATATAACTAATATATTCATTGTCCAATGGTACAAATGCCATGGATACAAGAGCCAACAGCAAAGATATGCATAGCACTGCATCTTTTTTTATATAATTCAAGGTCCGTTTCATCAATTCGTTACTCTTTATTAGTAGTCAGTCTGTTAATTTTTTAATTCCTCCGGTTATTGCAATATTTGAATGCGTCTGCAAACTCTGTTACTTTTTCATCCGAGTATATCGTTTTGATTGAATTTACTTAAAATCTGCCTGAAGTAAATTATAGTCTTTTCAATGGACAAGCCTCAGCTAAAACTTACATACCATAATATAATCATCTGTGCTTTCATTAATTATTTCAAATCCCACACTGAGATACATTCTTACAGCATAGTTCATTTTTTGAACAGATAATGATGCCTGTTTATATCCTTTTTCTTTTAATGCAGCAAGCATCTTTTTCATCAGCGCTGTTCCTATTCCCATATGTCTATGTTCTTTGTATAAGGAAATAGCTAATGAAGGTGTTTCGTCGTTAATATGACCATAATCATTCATGATACGACCCCATACAGCTCCAACTATTCTCTTATCAATCTCTGCGACGAAACAAGTATCTCCTTTCTTTTTTCCAAAGTCAGTTACATATATCTGTAATTCCGGTTTTTTTATAACATCTCGCGGTGGTGCAGATTCTCCTTCCGGTATGAAAATAGCCTCATATAAAAAATCCTCTAATATAGACACTTCGTTTTCTTTCAATTCTCTAATAATATAATTCGATTTGGCCAAACTCTATATCCCCAATTCCTATAGAAGTTCACTTTTTTGACATCAACGCTACTGTTTCAACATGCTTAGTATTTGGGAAATTATCAAATACTTTTACGCTATTAACTTTGTAACCTTGTTCTATTGCTGTTGCAAGGTTTTGAGCCATTGTTTTTGGATTACATGATACGTATACTGTCTGATTAACCCCATATTTAAGTATTTTATTAAGTGCCTTTGGTACTATGCCAGAACGAGGTGGGTCCATTACAATGCAATCGGGTTTTTCCTCTATTTCATCCAGGACTTTTAATACATCGCCTGCAATGAATTTGCAGTTGTCTAATCCGTTAATCTTAGCATTTTCTTTCGCAGCTTCAACGGCTTCTTCAACTATCTCAATCCCAATTACCTGTTTTGCGCTCCTTGCTATAGCCTGGCTTATAGTTCCGGTTCCTGAATATAGATCGAAAACAGTCTTGCCGTTTAGGTCATCAATCATTGATATGGCTTCAGTGTATATTTTCTCGGTTGCTAGTACATTTGGTTGGAAAAAGGAAAAGGCACTAACTTTAAATGTAAGACCCAGCAATTCTTCATTATAATAATCTCTTCCTTTTAAGATAGTCATTCTATCACAGTTAACTGCATCCGACAGTCTATCATTTTCAGTATGAAGAATACCAACTATATGAAGATTTTCTAACTCTATTTCCTCTATTGCTTTAACGTATGCTTCCCTATCAAATTCAGCTTGAGTAGTAGTTATAATGTTAATCAGCAGCTCCTTTGTATTCTCGCCTTTTCGCAATACAAGGTGTCTCATTAAACCCTTGTGAGTCTTTTTATGATAAAAAGGATATCCCTTTTCTTTGCAGAATGATAAGGTTTTCCTTAAAACTTTATTGAAATCATCGTCAACCAATTGACATTGATCAGTAGTTATTATCGACATGAAGCGGCCTAACTTATGAAGGCCTAAAGTCATTTCTCCTCCTTTTTCTTCATCGCCGAAGGTATACTCCATCTTATTCCTATATCTAAATTGCTTAGGGCTTCCTTCTATTCCTAAAAATCTATCATAAGTTATATTGTTTTCCTTTAATAGGTTCAATACCAACTTTGCTTTTAATTCCAGCTGCTCCTGATAAGGTACTCCTTGATATATGCAGCCTCCACAATCATTGCTATGTTTGCATTTCTCCAATTCCATTCTTCCCCTTTCTTATAACTCATTTAGATCATATGGGGTCTCTTGATATACGTAGTTCAGCCAATTTGCAAAGAACAGATTGGCGTGACCTCTCCACCTTACGATAATCCCTTTATTAGGATCATCGTCTTCGAAATAATTAGCAGGAATATTAATATCAATTCCTTTCTTAAGATCTCTTTCGTACTCTAACTTTAGGGTTTCACGATCATATTCTGCATGACCCTGGATAAATAGCATTCTATTGTTTCTGCTAGCTATAATATGCGGACCAGCAATATCTGATTCAGCAAGTATTTTTAAATCAGGTTCTTTTTCAATATCTTCTTTCATAATTTGCGTATGTCTGCTATGAGGTGCTAAGAATATCTCGTCAAACCCTCGCATAAACTCAGACTTGTTGTCTAGTACCCTATGGGGAAATACTCCAAATAGTTTTTTGGGGAGTATATGTTTTTGAATCCCATAGTGATGATATAAAGCAGCTTGAGCTCCCCAGCAAATATGTAGCGTATTGAAGACATTTTCTTTAGTATAATCCATTATTTCAACTAGCTCTTGCCAATAATCTACTTCCTCAAAGGGTAAGAACTCCACTGGGGCTCCTGTGATTATCATGCCGTCAAATCGCTGATTTTTAATCTCATCATAGGTTTTATAGAAGCTTTCTAAGTGTTCTCGCGCAGTATTTTTTGATTCATGAGAATCCATTGTTAAAAGCTGTAAATCTACCTGTAGCGGTGTATTTGCTAACAACCTAATTAGCTGGGTTTCTGTCACTTCTTTTGTAGGCATTAAGTTAACAATTGCAATACGTAAGGGACGTATATCTTGGGTTTCAGCACGCAATTTATTAATTACGAATACATTCTCTTCTTTAAGTACTTTATATGCAGGTAAGCCTTTAGGAACAATAATAGGCATTTAAATATCTCCCCTTTAATATATTTTAAAACTCTCCGTATTTATTATAGAACTCTCTTTTTAATTCAAGAAAATTACCATCTTTTATGGAGTTTCGAATCCTTTCCATTAGATTAATTAAAAAATATAAATTATGATTGGTCAAGAGCATTGATGAAAGAATCTCATTAGCCTTAAATAAATGTCTTAGATATGCCCTCGAATAATTAGTACATGTATAACAATCACATTCGGGATCTAGCTTGGAAAAATCTTTTTCATAGGCTGCATTCTTTATTGAAATACGTCCATGGGATGTCATTGCAAGGCCATTTCTTGCAACTCTAGTTGGAAGTACACAGTCAAACATATCTACCCCTCTTTCGACACCTTCAAAGAGACAATCAGGGCTCCCAACTCCCATCAAATATCTCGGCTTATTCTTTGGTAGATAATCCACACAGTAGTCCATTACCTCATACATCAATTCCTTAGGTTCGCCGACAGATAGACCACCAATAGCGTATCCTGGCAAATCGAACTCCACAATCTGTGAGGCGCTAAGTTTTCTTAAATCCTTATACATACCGCCCTGCATAATGCCGAATAAAGATTGTTTCTCTGTATTCTTATGAGCTTTCACACAGCGCTCTAACCACCTTGTGGTTCTCTCAAGCGATCGTTTTACATATTCTCTCTCAGCGGGATAGGGAGGGCATTCATCAAATGCCATCATTATATCAGATCCTAAGGCATTTTGTACCTCCATTGACTTTTCAGGTGTAAACATATGCTTTGAACCATCTATATGTGAACGAAAAGATACTCCTTCTTCGGTAATTTTCCTAAGGTCTCCTAAACTGAATACTTGAAATCCTCCACTATCTGTTAGAATTGCACCATCCCAATTCATAAACTTATGAAGGCCTCCGGCTGCCTTAACAATCTCATGGCCAGGTCTTAAATAAAGGTGATAAGTGTTTGATAAAATAATCTTTGCTCCTATTTCTTTCAATTGATCAGGCCTCATCGCCTTTACAGTGGCCTGAGTACCTACAGGCATAAATACTGGCGTTTCAATAAGGCCATGAGGTGTTCTTAATCTGCCTAAACTCGCCTTTGTTTTCTCATCATTTTTAATTAGTTCAAATCTAACTGCGTCCATACAATTTCCTTTCCGTCTATATTATTAACATTGCGTCGCCATAGCTAAAGAAACGATATCTTTCTTTAACAGCAATGCGATATGCATTTAAAATTTTATCTCTTTCATAAAATGCTGAAACTAGCATAATTAAAGTTGACTTTGGTAAATGAAAATTTGTAATCAAACTATCCACAATTTTAAATTTATAGCCTGGATAGATAAATATTCCTGTTTCTCCTCTACATTCCTTCAAAACTCCATCAGAAGAAACTGCGCTTTCTAAAGTCCTTGTAGCAGTCGTGCCTACTGCAACAATTCTTCCTCCATTAGCCTTTGTTTCATTTATAATTTCAGCATTCTCTTTATCTATTGAGTATTCCTCAAAGTGCATCTTATGCTCCTCAACTTTTTCACTTTTTACTGGTCTAAAAGTACCTATCCCTACGTGGAGTGTAACATAGGCAAGCTTAATGCCTTTCTGCTCTGCTTTTTCAAGGAGTTCTTTTGTAAAATGTAACCCTGCTGTAGGCGCTGCTACAGAACCTTCATCTTTACAATATACTGTCTGATATCTATCCTTATCTAAATCGATACTCTCTCTTTGGATATAGGGTGGAAGGGGCATATTGCCTATCTGCTCTAACACTTCTAAAAATATGCCATCGTAATAGAATTTTATAACCCTAGTACCACCTTCACTAAAATTC
>JAAYHT010000154.1 GCA_012735285.1 Clostridiales bacterium
CCATATACGAGACGCCGTCTTCGTAATAGGCTATCATGTTGACCCTTTTGCCGTGGACAATCAGGGCAAAATTATCACCCTGTAATATCAATCTATTTTCTTCTGTAGATATCTTAGTAGAGGATATGATTGATTTACCTTTATCGTCCAGCACATCAATTTTTAGCAGTTTAGTTTGTCTAGCCAACGAATTCACCTCATCACTACTATAGCATGCCTTGTATTATCTCACCTTCGTACCAATAAATCTTACAGTGTTCGAGACTGTCAAGTTCGAATCTGAACCTGGTCTCGCCGAAATATATCCTTACACCCTGGTATAGCTTCCGCCTACAGATAACGGAACCATTATAAACATAACCTAATTGGTTCTTTAATTCCTGTATTTCCTTATTTGTCTTATTGATCTGCTTCTTTAGCATATCAAGCTGCAGCTTTAATATTTCTAGCTTACCGACCATTTCCTCATCGTTATGGTCTATAACTCTATTTAATTGGTTTAAGGTTCTGGATATATCATCATATCTTTTCTGGTACCCATCCCGGTCTTCTAACAGTTTTTGGACAGTCTCCCTGTCATAGACCTCGATTCCCATTATCTCTATTCGAGTGATTCTTTCATTTGGATTGCCTATTTCCTTAGCCTCTAAATCCCCATATATCTTAACAGAACCGCCAACTAGCAGACCTTTTCTTCCCGACAACTCTATATTGCCATGACAGAGGATGTTGCTGCCGATAATATAGTCGGCTTTGATGTCACCCAGGATTTCTATTTCCGCATCCTCTATGTAACGGCATTTTAAGTTGCCGCCTATAAAAATCCTTAGGCCCTCCCCGCCGTTAATACCCTGGCTGACGAAAACATCTCCCTCTGCTTCTATAGAGGCGCCTTCCACAACTCCATTGATTTTAATATTACCCCCTGATTTTACGCTGTAACCGTAACTCACATCCCCGTTTATAATCACGTCTCCGCTGAAATTGATGTTTCCCGTTGTCTGATCAACCCCTGATGGAATCCTTAAAACCTCGTTTACATCAACAACGTCTCTAATAAATCTGATGCTGCCGTCGCATGTGGCTATGAGCTTAGTTCCGTCCTCAATCAGTTCAGTATTTCTTCCCTTGGGCGATACAGGAGTCCTTCCCACTTTTGCCGGAACAGCCGCCCCATATATATTAGTCCCGTCCGTTCCCTTAGTGGGCTTTACTATTTCACATAGTACCTGCCCCTTTTTAACCAGTTGGAAATAGTCCAGCTCCTTGAAATCCACCCTGCCCTCTTCTTCTGTGATCTCAGGCTTGTATTCATTACTCTTCTGCACAAAGTAATTTACATAGCCGTCCTCACCATCGACTGGTTCAACTCCCCTTGCCACTTCAATCTTAATTCCGTAGATGGGTCTGTTTGCGAGCTTCTCAATCACATTCGTCTTTATGCCGAAGACTATATCCTTCTCCTTTAATGCGGCTAATATATCTTCCGCTTCTATTGGCTTGGCATCATCCTCCTCCGGCTTGTTGAGCCTAACATAGCCGACCATCCCATCACTTTCGGTAATAACGTCTATTAAATCCAAGTTATCTGTCATTGTGTCCTCCTTCAGGGTTTAACGCAATAACTACCTTAACTGATTAATTATCCTCTCCATTTCATCAGTTGTATGTATAACCCTAGAACCCAATGAAAACCCCTTAGAAGCTTCTATCATCTTAACAATTTCCTTTGATAACTGAACGGCAGAGTTCTCGAGAAAGCCTACCTTAACATTCGGTTCTCTGACCCTTTCTGCATTTCCTGATTCATCTGTAGCAGCAAAGCGATTGCCACCTACCATTTGAAGTCCGTATCGATTTTCAAAGTCAAAAACTCCTATCTCCTTGTAATCAAACTCCTCTTCGATTTCTATCCTTCTCATTCTGTCATTAAGCACATAGTCGCCATTTGAATTCACCAAGTAGACCCTGTTTCTTTCAATACTCTTTTTGAAGTTTCCGTCCCTTGTGAAGGTAATTTCACCTGACTCCCTATCCTCTACGGCAAAGAAACCAGGTCCTAATATTGCACAGTCCATGGGCATGTTGGTTTGATTTAAAATCCCCTGTTCAAAATCCAAGCCCATCTTTCCTACTCTTACACCATGTCCAACGCTTATGCTGTTGCCCGCTCCCCCATTAATATTTTCATACATAAGGGCTGAAAAGCTGACCTGCTGCGGCTTGTAGCCAGTAGTATTGATATTGGCTACATTGTTTGCAATTGTATCCAAATGCAGCTGCTGGCTAACCAGGCTGGATCTGGCTGTATAAAAAGCTCTGATCATGATAACCCTCCTTTCCCTTACCTTACTTCACCTAAGCTATTAACACTGATTTCATTGATTCTATCGTATATTTTAAGAATCTGGGCACATGAATGGAAGTTGCTCTGTGTGGCAATAATCTTGCTCATCTCTTCAGACAGATTTACATTTGATCTTTCAACATAGCCCTGCACTAACCTGTATTCACTGTCATCCAAAGCCCGATAGCCCTCTTCACTTAAGTAGGTGTCCTTTCCTACCCTAACAAGTTCACCCTCACCATCCTGCACACCGATAAATAGTCTAGCCACCTCTCTGCGGTCTACTCTGATGGTACCGTCCTTTTCTACCGAGAAGTCATTTGTTCTAATGCTAATCTCTCTGCCCCTGTAATCGAGTACCTTGCCAACACCTGGCAGAATTAGATCTCCCTCTTCATCTATTTCAAACTGCCCGTTGCGGGTTAACACCTCACCATGACTTTGGCTGTCTACTAGAAAGAAACCTTCTCCTAGGATAGCCAGGTCCACACTTCTGCCTGTGCTCTCCAGGGTACCTTGAGAATGGTCGGTGTATTCACTTATATTAACCGTCATAAAGGCACCAGGACCTATATTACTCTGCGGATCAACTCCCCTTCTAGATACCAGATGTTCTCTGAAGCTGGATTCAACCGTGGCCTGACTTTTATAGCCCGTGGTGGCTACGTTTGAAATATTGTTAGATATGACGTTCATTGTTCTCTGCTTGGTCAAAACTCCAGATGCTGCTGAATAAAATCCCCTTACCAAAACCTACACCTCCTTGTGGTACTGATTTAATGCGTGTTTCATTTTTATGACTGATGCTGAATGAATCTGGGATACTCTTGATTCGGTAACTCCTAGTATCTCTGCTATCTCTTTGAGTTTTAAATTTTCATAATAGTAGAGGGTTACTACCAGTCTCTCCCTTTCGTTTAGTTTGTCTATGGCTTCCGCCAGCTTTTGTCTGAGTTCATCGTAGAGCAGCTCCGGCTCCGGTGAGCCCTCAAAGGAACCATCCTCATTTAAGGGCATTGCCACCATCATCTTCTCGTTTATTGCCTCCTCATAGGATAAGACTATGGAATTATGC
>JAAYHT010000019.1 GCA_012735285.1 Clostridiales bacterium
GACGTACTCCTAATCCATGTGTCAGATGCAACCCTTTGATAAAATTTAAGGTATTATTAGAGACTGCAAATACTATAAACGCCTACTATATTTCCACGGGTCATTATGCAAATGTGGTTTATGATGAGCGGTTTGACAAATATTTTATCCATAAAGGCAATAATCTTAAAAAAGATCAATCATATATGCTTTATAGATTAAAACAAGATGTATTAAGCCGCCTATTGTTACCCCTTGGAACTATTGAATCTAAGGATAGGGTTAGGGAATATGTAAAACAACAGGATGTATCCAGTGCCGATGCCGAGGAAAGCCAAGAAATCTGCTTTGTGAAAGATGATAACTATATTAGAATTATTGAAGAAGCAGGCTATAAATCTAGTCCTGGAGACTTCATTGATTTAGAAGGTAACGTTATAGGCCGCCATAAGGGCATAATACACTATACAATTGGTCAAAGAAAGGGACTGGGGCAAGCATTTGGAAAGCCAATGTTTGTGGTTAAAATCGACCCTATCAATAATACTGTCACACTAGGTGACAATAAAGATTTATTTAGAAAGCAAGTATATGCGGAAGATGTGATATTTACGCTCAACGACTCTAATACTCTTCCTAAAGAATATAAAAATGTTAAAATACAGGCTAAGGTCAGATATACATCTCAACCTGCAGATGCATATTTAAATCAAGAAAATGGAGGTATTAGGGTTGAATTCATTGAAGCTCAAAGAGCTCCAACACCCGGTCAATCAGTAGTTTTTTACCAGGATGATAGGGTGGTAGGGGGAGGTATTATCCGATCATAATAATCGCTCTTGAAGGGCATACAGGTGCGCAGTACCCACATCGAATGCATATACTGTGGTCAACATACGCTAAACCTATATCATTAACGTATAGTGCCTCATTCGGACAGCGTTCTATGCAATTTCCGCATCCTTCACAATCGCCTTGCTCAATCCAAATTTTCTTATTTGAAAGGTCGGGTGTATAATTAGGATCTAACGTGCCTTCAACCATTTCAATAATTCGATCAACTTCATCGCGGTTGCCAAAACCTATCATCAGTGAATGTACTCCATCAAGAGAAAAGGCATATTCCAAGGCCTTTCTATAGTCATTGATTAGGATTCCGCCTCCAAATACCTTCATTGCAAAAACACCCTTCCCATTTCCGGCTGCCTTTTTGATTGCCTCAGCCATCTCTTCTTTAGTTCCAAAGCCGTGTCCTTTACGTATGCCCATACTTTTGAAGTTTATGAGCGGGAATAAAACATCAGCTTCAGGATTTTCTGCAACAAGCTCAGCTACATCAACATGGTGTGTAGATACACCAATAGCTTTAACTAATCCTCTAGCTTTTGCCTCCTGAAGGTATTCCCAGGCTCCAAGACGATAATTAAAATCTTGTTCACTTCGAACTTCATGAAGTAGAAATATATCAATAAGGTCTCTATCAAGCTCACGACGGGCTTCCTCGACCGCATATTTCATATCATCGTAATCAGAATCAAGACATTTGGAGACAATAACTGGGTCATATGATGTACCTTTCAAAGCCTCCCTTATATATGGATAGGTACGATAATACTGTGCAGTATCTAAGAAATTAATACCTTTTTCTAATGCATAGCGAATGATATCAGCTCCATCTTCGATTGAAAGATTAAGTTGAGTGCTCCCTATAGCAAGAACACCAAAACCTACAGGTGTAACTTCAATACCAGTGTTACCTAGCTGTTTTTTATACATAAAAGTCCTCCTAAATCAGCATAATGTCTACTATATATTAACATTAACTGGACAAAGAGACTACACATTTCAAGCTGTTCATGGTATAATATCGAGAACATTCTTTAAGGAGAGAGACAAAATCATGGAGAAAATTGGATTAAACAAACTAAGAAGCTTATTTCTAGATTTTTATAAAAGTAAAGGACACTATGTAAGAAAAAGTTATTCATTAATACCTAAAAATGATAAGAGCCTTTTGATAATTAACTCAGGAATGGCACCTTTAAAGCCATATTTTGCCGGAACTGAGACTCCGCCTAGCAAAAGGATGGCAACATGCCAAAAATGTATTAGGACCGGCGATATCGACAATGTAGGCTATACATCTAGACATGCAACTTTTTTTGAAATGTTAGGCAGTTTCTCTTTTGGGGATTATTTTAAAGAAGAGTCCATAGTTTGGGGCTGGGAATTTTTAATTGATGTATTAAAAATGCCTGAAGATAGACTATGGCCGAGTATTTATGAAGAAGATGACGAAGCTTATAAAATATGGCGTGAGGTAATAGGGGTTCCCGACGAAAAGATAGTACGTTTGGGCAAGGAAGATAACTTTTGGGAAATTGGTATCGGACCATGTGGTCCATGTTCTGAGATATATTTTGACAGGGGCGAAAAATATGGTTGTGGCAGCCCCGATTGCAAGCCCGGCTGCGAGTGTGACCGTTATGTAGAGTTCTGGAATCACGTTTTTACACAGTTTAACCGTGATAGTGAAGGCAATTACACTCCCTTAAAACATAAAAATATAGATACTGGAATGGGTCTAGAACGTCTTGCTTGCATTATGCAAGGAGTAGATTCTATATTTGACGTTGATACAATTAGATACATTAGGGATAAAATTGTACAATTATCAGGTATTGAATACAAAGAAGGAAAAACAGAAACTGACGTTTCTATTCGCATAATTACTGACCATATCCGTTCAATTACCTTCATGGTCGCAGACGGTATATTACCTAGCAACGAGGGTAGGGGATATGTATTAAGACGTCTGCTTCGCAGAGCAGCTAGACATGGTAGGCTACTTGGTATCAACGAAGGATTTTTAGCTAATCTTTCAAATAAAGTAGTTGAAGTATCGGGTGAAGCATATCCAGAACTGCAAGAAAGAAAAGACTATATTCATCGCATCCTATCAATTGAAGAAGAAAAGTTTAGTAAAACTATTGACCAAGGAAGCCAGCTGTTGGCTGAGCATATTAAGGAACTTGAGCAAAATAATCAAAATGTGCTTTCAGGTGATAAGGTATTCCGTTTATATGACACTTACGGATTCCCCTTAGAGCTAACTCAAGAAATATTGGAGGAACATGGTTGCAAAGCCGACGAAGAAGGTTTTAACAAGTATATGGAAGAACAAAAGAATTTAGCCAGATCTGCAAGAAAATCGGAAGATGATGAGGGCTGGGCTGATGATTCTATTCTATTGGATAGCGTATCTCCAACAGAATTCGTAGGCTATGATAAATTTGAATCAGTTGGTAAGGTGCTGGGTATTATAAAAGATAAGAAAATTGTGGAATCTATTGATGAAGGTATAGCAAGAATATACTTGGATAAAACACCTTTTTATGCTGAAAGCGGTGGACAAGCAAGTGATACAGGTATAATCTATAACGATAATTTTAAAGCTGAAGTGATTTCTGTATCCAATTTTAGGGATATTTATATTCATAGGATAAAAGTTATTGATGGTACTTTAAATGTAAATGATACTGTAAATTTAGAAGTCTCGAGAATTAAAAGAAATGAGACAGCAAGAAATCACACAGCAACGCATTTGTTACACCAAACCTTAAAAGAAGCTATAGGTCAACATGTTGAACAAGCTGGATCAAGTGTAACAGATAGTGGGCTTAGATTCGACTTTACACACTTTGAAGCAATAGAAAAGAGTAAGCTTTTAGAAATTGAAAGGATAATAAATGAAAAAATATCAAGTTTTCTTCCTGTAAAAGTAGAACAGTTGTCCTATGATGACGCTTTAGAGACAGGCGCTGTAGCACAATTTGGAGAAAAATATGGTGATATTGTCCGGGTGGTATCAGTAGGAGATTATAGCTGTGAACTATGCGGAGGAACTCATGTTGAAAACTCTGGCCAGATTGGCGCATTTAAGATTCTTTCAGAATCGGGTATTGCTGCTGGTGTAAGAAGAATTGAAGCCATTACTGGAACAAAAATATATGAAAAACTAAATGATAATGAATCAATCCTTTTCAAAGCAGGTGAGTTATTAAAGACCAATCCAGAGGGTTTACTGAACAGGATAAATACGCTTAATGAAGAAGTTAAAATATATAAAAAAGAACTCGAGCAATATAAAGAAACTGCCTTAGCAGGAGAGATAGAAGATATAATTAATGAAGCAGAAGAGAAAAATGGAGTCAGATTGATAGCTAAAGCATTTGATGGACATGAAGTAAATGATTTGCGCTCATTATCAGATAAAATAAAAGAAAAGAGTAAGAATAGTATTATACTGCTTGCATCAATAAACGGCGATAGGGTAACCTTTATTCTTTCCATTACAGATGATTTACTTGATAAAGGATATCATGCTGGTAAAATGATAAAGGAGATTGCAGCTGCAGCAGGCGGTGGGGGAGGCGGCAAAGCTGATATGGCCCAGGCAGGTGCCAAGGATCCCTCTAAAGTTAAGGATGCTTTCTCAGTAGCTTCTTCTTTAATATAATAATTATTACATTATTATTAAATAATTACAAACTGCTTGTTTTCTCAATTAAGACTTTGCTATAATTAGCGATAGTGAGGTAGGTGATAGTAGATGGATAGAAACACCATATTGTTTAACAGCCCGGATAAAAAGGATCAACCAACAACTGAAGCTATACTAAAAACTGTTTATGATGCATTGGAGGAAAAAGGCTATAACGCGATTGATCAAATGGTTGGTTACATTTTATCAGGAGATCCTTCCTATATCACCGGTCACAATAATGCGAGGAACATAATTAGGCATATTGAACGAGATGATTTAGTAGAGGAGCTTCTAAGAGCATTCTTGAAAAAATAGTTTATCTCTAGCGGGCTTTTAGCCCGCTTTTTTGATTAAAATTATAAGGAGTAACAATGAAGATAATTGGCCTAGATGTGGGTGATAAAACTATAGGTGTAGCTTTAAGTGATGATTTAAATATAACTGCACAACCTCTTATGACTATTAATAGAGTTGGCATTCGTAAAGATACATCTAAAGTTTTGGAGCTAGTTAAACAATACGATTGTAAGACTATAGTAATTGGGTTACCATTAAACCTTGATGGTACTGATAGCATACAAACAGAAAAAGTGCGTGAATTCACGAATTTATTAATAAATAAACTGAGAAGTTCTGGTATGCAAAAAGTAGATGTGGTATTTCAAGATGAACGTTTCTCAACTGTGATAGCAGAAAATGCTTTAATTGAAGCTGATTTAAGTAGAAAAAAGAGAAAACAATTAATTGATAAAC
>JAAYHT010000155.1 GCA_012735285.1 Clostridiales bacterium
ACACATCAGGACTTATCCATGGTTCCAAAACATTGTCCAAATTAACTAAGATGACATCTGCTTTATTTACTTCTTTTAATTTCCCAATATTTGAAAAGCCAATAACATGCGCTGCATTTACAGTTGCCATTTTTAATATGTGAACGGCATTTAAGGAAGCTGACGTGAAATGAAAACCTGATAGGCGATGAGGTTTATGAATAAGACGCATTTCTTGAATCAAATCTTCATCATCATTTATACCTTTATCATCCAAGCCTATTGCTACTAAAACCCCTGCATTAATAAGAGGGATAACAGGTGAAATACCGTTTCTCATATTCAAGTTACAACTCGCATGGTGTGTTACTGATGTCCCGGTAGCAGCCATTATTTCTATATCCTCTTCAGTTAACCAAACAGCATGTCCATAAGTAACATTATTAGCGGTTAAACCAATTTCATTTAAATGCTTAATTAACGATTTTCCATATTTTTTCTGGCTATAGACCTTTTGGAGAATGGTTTGCAAAACATGCAAATGTATTCTGATATTGCCATAAGATTTTGCCTTTTCTTGTATTAGCCATCAACAGTTCATCAGAGCACCATTGTGGAGCCAAAGGACCAAAAAATACCCTACAGCCTTCGTCATCATATTTCTTAAAAATATGGTCAAAAAGTAGAAAGTAATCACCCATTATTTTTTCTTTACTAGCACTCGTCATTGATAAAGCTTTGCTTCTCAGCGGTTCTGGCAGGCTTGCAATAAAAGCTTCGTCATCATAAGTATAATTATTTTGATCCCTTACTCCCAAAGAAAGCGCAAATCTAATGCCAACATCCTTATAACCTTTTATGGTTTTGGCAATTTCTTCTTCAATTGCCTCGGTATTTTTGGGATTCCAATAATGATGCATCGTAGTACAGCCTGATTCGACATGTTTAACAGCTGAATAGCATGCACTTAAATATGGATCAATATTTATGCTTAAAGCCAAATCGAGAACCCATTTTTCTAAAAAATCATATCCTGAACCAACTTGGAAAGAGGTTAAACCCCAGCCTTGGCTATGCCCATCAATGAAACCAGGCATAACTAATTGTTGGCCATTACCTATTATCTTAGCAGTCGGATATTTTGCTTTTAGCTGCAGTCTATCACCAATTTCCGCTATTTTATCATCCTCGATATATATAGCTGTGTCCTCCAATAATCCTTCATTGCCCAACGAGGGGTCTTCTAAAACGTATTTTCCGATCACGAGCAGTGACACAGAATCACCTCAGAAAGCAAATCTTAAATTCAAGTTAATAAATCATGACGTAACCCCGTCTTACTTACATACTGCCTTATCAACTCTTTACTCTCATGCTCCAGTACTCCAGTAATTATTTCGGGAGAATTATCCCTATAATGCTGCACAGTGTCTAACATTCTGAGCCCCCCCACGCTGGGTGCCAGCGCAGCTATGACCAAACGGGAAAACTGAGCATAGACTATGGCACCCAAACACATCATGCAGGGCTCTAAAGTGGTATATAATGTGCACTTACCCTTATTTTTAAATAAATATTCTTGAGCCTTAATTATCGCCAACATCTCGGCATGAGCAATTGTACTGTTTAAAATATTGACCTGGTTTCTGGCTTTAGAAATAAGCTCGTTGTTTTCATTTACAATAACTGCCCCCACAGGTATTTGATTTTCCTCCAAAGCTATGGCCGCTTCCTGAAGGGCCAGTTTCATAAACTTGAGGTCGCTTTCATCTTGTATCATCATGTGTCCCACCTTCTCAGCAAAGCTTTTTACACTACTCGTTAATCCTTAATTCTAGAGTATTTTTTATAGCAACAGATTGGGTAACCAGAGGGATAAGCCGGGGAAAAGGAGTACAATAGCCAGGGTAATAATGCACCAGATGAGGTACGGCACTAAAGCGGGAACCAATTCATATATTTCAATATTTGCAATTCTTGCTCCCATAAACAGGCCAAAGCCAAAGGGAGGCGTGATACAGCCGATGCCAAGGTTAACCACCGTGAGCGAAGCATAGTGCAGGGGATCAATACCAACCATCTCTACCAGCGGGGTAAAAGCCGGTATCGTCAAGATAATGATGGCATTGGTATCTAAAAACATCCCCATAATGAGTATTACCAGGCTGATAATGGCTGTCACGCCATATGGATTTGTAGTTATGCCCGTAATTAAGTCGGCAATTATAGTGGGTATACGCAAAACACTAAATATCCTTGCCATAGGCGAAGCAAAAGCAACCAGTATTAATACAACTGCCGTAGTTCGCCCCGTTTGTAAAAAAACATTTAACAATTCCTTTCTTTTCCATAGCTTATAGACAACACCAAGTATCAGGGCGTATACAACAGCAACAACGCCAGCTTCTG
>JAAYHT010000156.1 GCA_012735285.1 Clostridiales bacterium
ACCCAAATCCCAGGAGAAGGGCAATTCTAAACAAGCAAAGGAAACTCCGGGCAAAGCCAAGGTAGGGAGCAAAAGAGAAGAACCGTTAAGGTAATGTAAAGGGCATCTGAGAGGATGCTCTTTGTTATTTTTCGGGTCTTGTACAAACTGGAAAGAGTTGTTATAATAATGATAAATATATTACAAAAAAATGTATGATATAACAAAAAGAAAAACTTGCTCGAGGCAAGTTTTTCTCCCACACACCTGTGGAGTCCTTAAGACGATTACAATAAATTGTTATTTGAACTTGTAGTGTAACTACATAATAACAGATATAAAAGGGGATGTCAATATGGAAAATAATATTTGTGATTATTATCTAGGTCTAGATATTGGAACCGATTCTGTTGGTTGGGCTGTCACAGATCTGAATTATAATCTGCTGAAGTTTAACGGAAAGTCGATGTGGGGTGTGCGCTTGTTTGACAGCGGTAATACCGCAGCAAAAAGAAGGTCTGACAGGGCAAGCAGGAGAAGATACAAGAGAAGAAGGCAAAGAATCAATTTTCTTCAGGAAATATTTGCCGAAAACATTTTCAAGGTAGATCCAGGATTTTTTCAAAGGTTGGAAGACAGCAAATATTACATAGAGGACAAGAACGAGCAACAACCCAACACTTTGTTTAATGATAAAGATTTTAAGGATAAGGATTATCACAAGCTTTATCCGACAATTTATCATTTAAGAAAAGCATTGTTAGAAGATGACAAGGTGTTTGATGTTCGCTTGGTTTATTTGGCGTTGCATCATATTATTAAAAAAAGGGGACATTTTTTATTTGAAGGTACTTCTATTAATTCTTTTGAATCATTTGCTGTTCCTTTTGAAATTTTTATTGCAAAAGTTAAAGAAGTGCTCGATGTTGATATCGAATGCAAGGACTTAGATGCATTATCTGAGATTATAAGTAGCAAGAGGTTATCTGTAAAAGACAAGGTAAAGCAGATTTCAGAATTATTGCCTAGCCAGAATGCAGTGGAAAAGGAAATCGTTAAATTACTGGCCGGTGGAACAGTTACCTTATCTATCCTTTATGCTGATGATTTACTTGTTGAAAGTGATATGAATAAACTCAAGATTACAGACAACTTTACAGAAGAGAATTTGGATAATCTTGCAATGTTGTTGGATAATAGAGTTGATTTGATAATTGCAGCAAAGCAGCTGTATGACTGGTCAATGCTATCCGAACTCAAGAAAAAGTATATGTATGTATCAGAAGCTAAAGTTGCTGATTATGAGAAACATAGGAACGACTTGCAGCTTCTGAAAAGAGTTATCAATAAGTATTATCCTGAGAAATTCAATGATATATTCAATGATCCGAATATTCCTGGAAATTACTGTTCTTATGTGGATCTGTGTATGAAAAACAAACGCAAAATTCCTGTAGCTAAAAAGTGTACTAGGGAAGAGTTTTATAATTACATTAAAGGAATATTGGAAAAGAAGAAAAATCTTGAAGACAGAGATATTAACTATATTCTTGCTGAAATTGAGACTCAAACATTTTTGCCGAAGCAAAAGATTAAAGACAATACTATACTACCATATCAGCTGCACTTGGAAGAATTGGAGAGAATATTAGATAATGCCTCCAAATATCTTGATTTTTTAAATTTTAAGGACGAGACCGGATTCACTAATAAAGAGAAGATTATAAAAATAATGACCTTCAGAATACCTTATTATGTTGGACCATTAAATGATGCACACAAAATAGATGATGGGAATAGAGGTAATTGTTGGGTAGTAAAAAAATCTAAAGAACAAATCACACCATGGAATTTCGAGAGTATGGTTGATGTTGAGGCTAGCGCAGAAAAGTTTATTTCAAGAATGACTGGTAAATGTTCATACTTGAAAAGCAGGAACGTAATACCAAAACACTCGCTTATTTATAGCGAATTTATGGTGTTGAATCAGTTAAATAATTTGAGAGTTAATGGGGAAAAGCTACCTGTTGACTTGAAAAAGCGAATATTCGATGAGCTTTTTAAAAAGTATAATAAAGTGACTCTCAAAAGAGTAAGAGATTTCTTAGAAGTAGAAGGTGTAATAGAAAAGGATGCGGTTATTTCTGGCATAGATGGTGACTTCAATGTTTCATTGACGTCATATATTGATTTTTCCAAATTGTTGGGCAATAAAGTACAAGATACAGAAATGATTGAAAATATTATACGCAGTATTGTTTTATTTGGTCAGGACAAGAAGCTTTTGAGAGCTAAAATAACTAGAACGTATAAAGACAAGCTGACCGAAGACGAAATTGAAGGTATAATGACATTATCATCAAAATATTCAGGATGGGGGCGGCTTTCAAGAGAATTTCTTACGGAAATATATTCTGTTGACAAGGAAACAGGGGAATACTTTAATATTATTTCTGGCTTAAGAAACACAAAATACAATCTAAATGAATTGTTAAGCAAAAAATATGACTTCTATAAAGAGGTTAATAGGATAAACAGAGAAGAATTACCAGATTTTAGTGGAAGAATTGATTATGCTTTGCTCGATGATCTGTATGTATCGCCCAAAATCAAACGAGGGATTTGGCAGGCGTTGTTGATTGTTGATGAAATACGTAAAATTATGAAAAGAGGTCCCAAAAAGATTTTTCTTGAGGTTGCTCGTGAACCTGGAGAAAAGGTAAGAACGAAATCAAGAAAACAGCAGTTGATAGAGTTATATAAGGCAATCGAGAATGATTCAAGGGATTGGATAGCAGAACTTGAAGGATATGATGATAATAGGCTGCGACAGGATAAACTATTTCTTTATTATACCCAGATGGGCAGGTGTATGTATTCAGGTGAGCCGATTCCTATTGATGAGCTATTTACTGATACATATGATATTGATCATATTTATCCTCGGCGTTATATTAAGGATGACAGTTTGAATAATACGGTACTCGTGAAAAAAATTTATAATGCAGTTAAGGGGGACAAGTATCCCATTAATTACGAATGGCAGAAGAAAAACATAACATTCTGGAGGATGTTGTATGAAAAAGGGTTTATAGGAATGATTAAATATGAAAGGTTAACTAGAAAAACGGAATTAACTGACGATGAGCTAGCTGGATTTATTGCAAGGCAGCTTGTCGAAGTAAGACAATCTACTAAGGCTGTTGCTGACATTTTGAAAAGCATTTTTGGGAAGTCTACTGAAGTTGTTTACACAAAGGCTAGTTTGGTAAATGATTTCAGAAATAGATTTAATAAGGATGATAAAACCAAATATTACTTCTACAAAGTACGTGAGCTTAACGATTTTCATCATGCTAAAGATGCGTATCTAAATATAGTTGTAGGTAATGTGTATAATGTAAAATTTACACATGATCCGTTAAACTTTGTAAAAAAGTCAAAGAGAGACTATTCTTTCAATACATTATATGACTATGATGTTGTGCGTAATGGTTACTGTGCATGGAAAGCTGGACCAGAAGGAACTATTAAAACAGTACATGACACATACAATAAAAGTAATATCCAATTTACAAGATATTCATTTGAAAGTAAAGGAGAATATTTCGACTCCAACCCTGTAAAGAAGGGTAGTGGCCAATTTCCATTGAAAGGAGGAGATTATAGACTTAGCAAAAACACTGAAAAAATAGCCAAATATGGTGGATACAACAAGCTAACGGGGGCTTATTATGTGCTTGTAGAGCATGGCAAGGAGAACAAAAGAGTCCGCTCGATCGAGCATGTTCCTCTAGTATTGAAAAAGCAGTTGGAATCAGATAACGGCAAGTTAATTGCTTATTTGATTGATCAAGGGTTGATTAATCCTCGAATAATTATACCTAAAATTAAGGTAAATACGTTGTTTTGTATTAATGGATACTATTTGCATCTTTCTGGGCGCTCAGAAAACAGATTGATCTACAAAAATGGTGTACAACTAGTTTTGAAACCAGAGGAAGAGGAGTATTTAAAGAAGATATTTAACTATTTAAACAAAGCTAGAGAGGCTAAAATAGAAGTACAAATAACATCCTATGACCAGATCGATGCTGAAAAGAATTTAAAATTATATGACCTACTTACAAGCATTATGGGTACAAACACATACAATCAAATGTATATGTACCGAGTTCCTTTCGGAAAATTAAAAGAAGGAAGACAGCGGTTTGTGGGTTTGAAGCTTGAGGACCAATGTAAAGCATTGGAGCAGATTTTAAGTTTTTTCAAATGTCGTTCTATAGAATCAAGTCTTGTCTTAATTGGAGGAAGCAAGAATACAAGGATTTTTAGATTACCGAATGAAATATCAAAATTAAAGAATGTGCATATAATCCATCAATCTGTAACTGGATTATTCCAGAAGAAGGTGAACCTGCTGAAATGAGTTGGCGAACAGTAATTATCTCCAGCAGAGCTAAACTGGATTACAAAATGAATTATTTGATAATTCGAGGAGAGGATACATCCAAAATATACCTAAACGAGATTTCTACATTGATAATTGAGAATACAGGTGTGTCTTTAACGGCATACCTGTTGTCTGAATTAATAAAAAGGAAAATAAAAGTTATCTTTTGTGATGAAAAAAGAAATCCACAATCAGAATTAATTTCATATTACGGTTCGCACGATTGTTCAGCAAAAATAAAGAATCAGATAAATTGGGATTGTAATACTAAAAAATTTGTGTGGACGGAAGTAGTGAGAGAAAAAATCTATAACCAAATGTGTTTTTTAAGAGAGTTGTCTCGAAAAACTGAAGCAGAACTTTTGGAATCATACTTGAATGAACTGGAATTTGATGATGCGACCAATAGAGAAGGATTTGCCGCTAAAGTTTATTTTAATGCGTTGTTTGGACATAATTTCACCAGAACAGAAGAAAACAATATTAATGCTGCATTGAACTATGGTTACACAATTCTTCTTTCTGCTTTTAATAGGGAAATCACAGTAAATGGCTATCTCACTCAAATCGGAATATTTCACGATAGCATGTTTAATAGTTTTAACCTGGCATCAGACTTGATGGAACCATATAGAATACTAGTTGATAGGGAGGTATACTGGATGGATCTAAATGAATTTACTACAAAAGACAAACATGACTTGGCTGACATATTAAATAAGGAAGTTTTAATAGATGGCAAGAGGCATTTTGTAAATAATGCCATAACAATTTACTGCAAAAGTGTATTTAATGCACTTAATGAAAACGACATTTCTCATATTAGACATTACCAATATGAGTTATAGATATATGAGAGTACTTGTTTTCTTTGATTTGCCATCTGTTACAACTTCCGAACAACGAGAATATAGAAAGTTTAGAAAATTTCTAGTAAAAAGCGGATTTATAATGTTGCAGGAGTCGGTTTATTGTAAGTTAGCATTGAACGCAACTGTTGCAAATTCAATTGTTGAAAAAGTAAAACGCAATAAACCTAAAGAAGGTATAGTTCAGCTCTTAACAATAACAGAAAAGCAGTTTTCGAAAATGGAGTTTGTTGTAGGAGAAAAGAAAACCGATTTTGTGGATAGTGATGAAAGGTTGGTTGTCTTATGATTAGATTTACTCACCCCTTTTGGGATGAACTGTTTGAGTTTGAAGAAAATAGAGTAAATGTACTTGTTATTGAAAATGCAAAGTTTTTAAGAAGCGTTTTGCAGGATATGCTTTGCCAACTTTCAGGGGAAGATGGTGAAGCGATTATTTCAGAAGATTTCAAAAAACTGAATTTTTCTAAAGCCGTTGATCTTATACTTGATGTTTTTGGTCTGGATGTGAATAACAAAAGGATACTTAATAAGATTTATGAGAACATGAATGAGCTTGCGTTAGATCAATATTATTTGGCTATGACTGAATTGCTTGGCTCCATATCTGGATTTATTGAGACAATTATTGAAGACATTGATTATCCGATAATGTATAAGAACCAAAATGATATTCTTGCATTACTTAAGTTATCTGACGTAAAAGTCTGCACTGACAATCAAGAGTTGCTTGGGTGTATAATAGATTACCTTAGTATTATGTCAGAGATTTGTGCTATTAAGTGTTTTATATTCGTTAACTTGAAGAGTTTCCTAAACAAGAACGAGCTTAAGGAGTTGTACAAGCATGTGTTTTATAAGAAAATAAACATTATGCTAGTAGAAAGTACCTGTAGAGAAAAGCTTGAATATGAAGTGTTGCATATTGTGGATGAAAGTTTGTGCAGGATATAAATATCCAGTTTGACAATTTCTACATATTGTATACAATGATAATGCACACTACCTACATATCGAAATTTGAGGTTTGAGAGTAGTGTAAAACAAGAAGAGTATTAAGCATATTCGCCCGGTTTTCGAGACGACCAGACAGTTTGAGAGTAGTGTAAAACAAGAAGAGTATTAAGCCTGAAGCACGTTTCATTGAGATGAACTC
>JAAYHT010000157.1 GCA_012735285.1 Clostridiales bacterium
AGAATGCATGCTGCGCCCAAAGCTTTTCCACCTTTAAAATTAAATCTAACTCTGAATTATTCATACTATACCCCCTTCTAAAGCCTTAGATAACATTTATATGTTTTATGGGCTATAAAAGTTCGCTATGCTCGAATAAAAAAATATTTAAAATTTTTTCACAAAAAGTATTGACAACTATCTTCAGTGATGCTATTATCCTTGCTATAAACCGTTGAAGGGGAAGTAAAACTGAGAAGCGGTCTTCAGCGAATCGGGGATGGTGCGAGCCCGAGAGATACAGCCTCAGACAAATGGTCCCCCGAGGGCGGAGCGAAAAGGCAGCAATGCCTGAGTAGTACCCGACGCAGGGCCGGCGTTATTGGGCCAAGGGTGTGATGGCACTCTGCAGAGAGGGGATGTTTATTGCATACCAAACAAGGTGGTACCGCAAGTTAGCACTTGTCCTTGTAGTAGGATGAGTGTTTTTTTATTTATTTCACCCATCGCAGAGCAGCCCTTTACTTAAAAAAATTAAAAAGAAAGGTAAAAGGTGAGGAAAATGAAAAAGAAGTATGAAGTCGATTTTAGCACTTACTTAAAGGAGTATCCCAATGAAGAGGGTTACTTTGGCGAATATGGTGGGGCATATTTGCCCGAAGAATTAGTTCCAGCATTTAAGGAAATAACTGTAGCTTACAAGACCATCTGTCATTCAGCTCAGTTTATTAACGAATTGCGCCGTATACGCCGCGAATTCCAGGGAAGACCAACCCCTGTATACCACTGCGAGCGCTTATCAAGAATGCTTGGAACAACTCAAATATATCTCAAAAGAGAAGATTTAAATCATACTGGAGCCCATAAGTTAAACCATTGCATGGGAGAAGGACTGCTTGCTAAGTTCATGGGTAAGAAAAAGCTAATTGCAGAAACAGGCGCAGGCCAGCATGGAGTTGCTTTAGCAACAGCAGCAGCCTATTTCGGACTAGAATGCGACATCTACATGGGAGAAGTGGACATTGCAAAACAGGCACCAAACGTAGCAAGAATGAAAATTCTAGGTGCTAATGTTGTTCCTGTTAGCCATGGCTTGAAAACGTTGAAAGAAGCAGTAGACGCAGCTTTTGAGGCATATTTAAGGGAGTATAAAGATGCTATCTACTGTATAGGTTCTGTCGTAGGACCCCACCCCTTCCCAATGATGGTTCGTGATTTCCAAATGGTAGTAGGTATTGAAGCTAGGGAGCAGTTCTTAGAAATGACAGGTATACTGCCAGACGCTGTAGTAGCATGCGTAGGTGGCGGCAGCAACGCTATGGGTCTATTCCCAGCATTCCTCAATGATCCTGTAAATATGTACGGCGTAGAGCCTTTAGGTAAGGGCCCAAATATTGGGGAACATGCCGCTTCTATTACTTACGGAGAAAAAGGCATACTGCATGGTTTTGAAAGCATCATGTTAAAAGATGAAAAAGGCGAAGCTGCTCCTGTACATTCCATTGCCAGCGGTTTAGACTATCCTTCTACTGGACCTGAACATGCATTTTTATATGACATTGGCAGAGCAAAATATGCTACGGCCACTGACGAAGAAGCTGTTGAAGCATTCTTTAAACTATCAAGATATGAAGGTATCATTCCTGCATTAGAAAGTTCACACGCTGTGGCATATGCAATGAAACTAGCTAAAGAGAATAAATATGGTTCAGTTTTAGTTAATCTTTCAGGTAGAGGCGATAAAGACTTAGAATATGTTATTGAAAATTATGGCTTTGGAGAAGAGTATAAATAAGTTAAATTAAATTGATGCATAAACAACACCTTCTAGGGAAAACTTTTTCCGAGGTGTTGTTTTATGTTTGGAATAATTATGAGCATAGTAGCTGGTGCTGCAATGAGTTTTCAAGGCGTTATTAATACCCGTCTCAGCGAAAAAATTGGACTCTATGAATCAACTGTATTTGGGCAAGCCACCGCCTTGATATTAGCCCTTATAGCCATGTTTGCCTTAGGCAAAGGCAACATTACTGCAGTTACTCAGGTTAATAAAGTTTATTGGCTAGGAGGAGTTTTAGGTGTTGTAATAGTTGTGACGGTTATGCTGGCTATAGGCAACCTTTCTCCTACTAAAGCAATCGCTATCATTTTAATATCCCAGCTATTTGTCGCTGCCATAATAGATGCATTCGGATGGCTTGGGACTGAAAAGATGCCTTTTTACTGGACAAAATGGCTAGGTCTGGCTCTGATGATTGCAGGAGTTATCGTGTTCAAATGGGAGAGAACCGGCTAATCATAATTGTTTGTAATATATCTCAGTATAGGTGAGCTTTCCATTTATTCGTTCGGATTTCATTAGACTGATGCGAGAAACTTCCATCGATATCGGCGATAGTTTCTCGCTAAATGTTTTCTCGTCGAAATTGCGCTGAAGAATAACCTCCCTTCCCAGGGTAAGATGAGGCTTGTATTCCCTCTTTTCAATATCAAAACCTAAGCTATATAGTTCGCTAGATATTTGGCTATATAGATCAGTTAATTCTTTAGTCCTATCTATTCCTAGCCAATAAATGTCCCCTCCCCGTCTCTTAAACTTGCCTAATCCCGCTATAGTAATAGTAAACGGATCCGCTGAAATCCTATCCATCACACCTTTAACGGCTGCTAAATTGTCAGTCTCACCTATGAATACTAACGTCAAATGAAAGTTTTCTTTTCTGGTAAAATTTCCCTTCACAGCATATCTTTTAAGCTTACTTTGAATACGAAAGATTTTATCAATAACTTCCTCATTAAAATTAATCGCAATAAATAATCTAATTTTGACTCCCTCCCCTTGCAAATGTTACCAATAGATTAACGGCTTTTGTTAAACTATAATATTTATTAAGCTGAAGCACGGAAGGAGAATAAAAATGAAAAGAATTATCCCCACATTATTAGTTGCAACTATTACACTTGGTTTGTCAATATTTATGCTTAATTCTTTCACTTCAGACAGTACTCCAGTAGATAATGACTCACTTCACGAACCGCGCCAGCTAGTTACAGAGAGTATATCAGAATCCACTGAAGAAGAAAATGAGAATGAGAAAATTGAAGAAGTTGATATTAATAATAAAGAGGTTAGCGTTAATAATAAAGTTAAGGTTCAACCCTCCAATGTATCCAGAGGATCTAGCAGCAGGCTAGATAATGATAAAAAGCCTCAACCAAGCGAAACAAAGGATAAAAAACAGCAAACTAAAGCAAGCAGGCACACGGAAGAAGATTTAGATCTACTTGCAAGGCTGATTACTGCTGAGGCTCAATTAGAACCCTATGAAGCTAAGGTTGCTGTAGGAGCAGTGGTAATGAACAGAGTTAAAAGTAAAGAATTCCCTAACACTATCAAAGAAGTTATTTATCAGAATATCGATGGCTATCCCCAATTTACACCGGTGGTAAACGGTTGGATCAATAAGCCCTCAAGTGCTGAATCTAAGAAAGCTGCCAAGGAGGCTCTGAATGGACGTGACCCTACTAACGGTGCCCTGTATTACTACGATAATACCTCTACAAGCGAATGGCTTCGTTCAAGGCAGGTTTCCGTTAAATTCAGTAACATGATATATGCTTATTAACATTGACCTTCATAGTAAGAAAGTGTAAAATTAAATAAAAATATATAAATATAGGGGTAATGAAAGTGAAGCCATCAATTAACGATAAGTTAACCTTAATAGGTGTTGCAATGGAATTGGGAGCGAGTACAAAGGGTATAAGTCTCGGTCCTGCTGCAATGCGATACGCAGGCGTAGTTGAGCGTCTGGAAAATATCGGTTATGAGGTAGAAGATAGAGGCGATATCGTCGCACGCAAACAAACAACAGCCCCAAGTTCGAATACCACTCTTAAAAATTTAGAAGAAGTTGCTCGAGTGAATGAAATACTATGCGAAGAAGTTTCTATGGCTATGAGTAAAGGGCGTTTCCCTCTAGTCTTAGGTGGTGACCATAGCTTATCAATCGGTTCAATTGCAGGTATTCTACAGCACAAGGAAAATCCCGGACTTATCTGGTTTGACGCACGTGGAGTCATAAACACTGAGGATACCTCCCCTTCAGGAAACATACATGGAATGCCTGTAGCTGTTGCTCTTGGACTGGGCCATGAAAAACTAGTTTCAATTGGAGGAAAGGATAAAAAACTGAAGCCGGAAAATATTGTTTACGTTGGATGCCGTGATCTTGATCCGGGAGAACGAAAAGCTTTAAAAGAATTAAACATCGCAGTCTTTACAATGCATGAAGTAGACAAATATGGAATGACTGCAGTTATAGAGCAGGCAATAGATATCGCAACAAGGGGAACCGACGGGATACATGTCAGCTTTGATATAGACACCATGGATCCTTTTTACGCAAGCGGCACAGGCACCACAGTCCCGGGAGGTCTGA
>JAAYHT010000158.1 GCA_012735285.1 Clostridiales bacterium
GAATATCACAGTATAGACTTCTTGTCAAACATTTTTTTATAAGATCTTTATTTTTTTCCTCTATTGTCCAGTTTATGATAAAAGCATCTATAATGCGCTAATATTATATGTCATTTTTATTGATATTTAATCCGTGTTTAGCTAATTTGCGCACCACGGTAGGCTGACTGATTCCCAATGCTTTAGCTATTTCCCTGGTGGTCTTATATTTCTCTAATGAACTGGCTAGGATCTGCTTCTCAGCCTCATCCAAAGCTTCCTTCAGGGTGGCATTATGGGCAATGTTCAATTCTCCAGGCCTCCTTGTACATTCGAATATATAACCTGGGAGGTTCTCGGGACGAATCTTTTTGCCTTTCGTAGTTATTACCAAGCGTTCAATTAGGTTTTCTAATTCCCTTACATTTCCCGGCCAGCTATAGCTTAACAGGATAGACATGGCAGCTGCATCCATAGTCTTTGACTCGTTGAATTTCCTGTTATTTCTCTGAAGGAACATCTTTATCATAGGAATTATATCTTCAGGTCTCTCTCTTAAAGGAGGTATAGCTATGGGAACTACATTTAATCTGTAATATAAGTCTTCCCTGAAGGTTCCCTGACGCACCATTTCTTCTAAATCTTTGTTAGTTGCAGATATGATACGTACATCTACAGGTATTCTTTCAAGCCCTCCCACCCTCTGTATTTCTTTTTCTTGAATTACCTGCAGAATCTTTACTTGCAAATTAAGGGGAAGTTCTGAGATTTCATCAAGAAAAACCGTACCCTTATTGGCTAACTCAAACAGGCCTTTTTTTCCCTCTCTTTTCGAACCTGTAAAGGCTCCGCTCTCGTAGCCAAAAAGTTCAGATTCGATTAAGTTTTCAGGTATTGCGCCGCAATTAATTTTAACAAATGGATACTCACTTCTATTTCCATGCTTATGGAGAAAGTCGGCTATAACTCCTTTACCTGAGCCCGATTCGCCTGTAATTAAGACCGTTGTGTCTACCAAAGCAAGTCTTTCAGCCATTTTTATGACATTGTACATGGCCGGACTGTTACAGATAATGTCATCGTATTGATATCTATCGTTAAATTGTAAATCCTTCAATGCAGACTGCATGTTTTCAAGCTTGTTTTGAAGCTCAACTAATTCAGTAATGTCATGGGAGGTGGTAATAATCTTCGAAAGCTTTCCTTCTGAATCAAAGATAGGATTTCCCGTACTTAAAAGCTGTACTCCATCACGGTTTTGATGTAAAATGCTTACCTTTTTTCCCTCATTAATTACCTTTCTAGCAACCGAAGGAACAAAAACACCTTTGGCTTCTAAATAGGAGTAGTGTTTACCAATTATCTCTTCTCTTTTTATACGATAAAGCTCCTCAGCCGCCTTATTAATCCAAAGAGCGTAGCCATTAGCATCATCTATGAATATCCCATCTCCAATGCTATCTAAAATTGGAACTATATCCTCTAGATCCAGACCTTTAATTTTTTTTAAGTCCTTCATCGCAATCCCTTTCGTTTGATTCAATGTTGAATCATTAGATGCATTAATGAATCTAGCATCATATATTGATAATACATGCATATAGCAAGTTCGATTCAACATTGTATCACACTATAAAATATGTTACAATAATTGTAGATTTTTTTAT
Organism: Clostridiales bacterium; assembly: GCA_012735285.1. Taxonomy (GTDB): domain Bacteria; phylum Bacillota; class Clostridia; order Peptostreptococcales; family Anaerovoracaceae; genus JAAYHT01. Next base: position 1,647 of record JAAYHT010000158.1, read on the forward strand.
ATAATTTATTTTAATAATATCACTAAAACACTGTTTTTTCAGCCTTTTTGTGGGAAAGTATATATTATGTTGCTCTAGTTATTTATGGCATGTATTTTGCTATAATATATTACAACGGTAGTATTTTATAAAAACTAAGGAGGAATTTAAATGGCTATTAATTATGCAAAGTATGTCAGTGAACTAGTACAAAGAGCCAGAGCAGCTCAAGAAGTTGCAAACAGTTATACCCAAGAAAGAGTTGACGAGCTATGTGCAGCTATCGCTTACAACACAACTCAACCTGACTTTGCTAGAAAACTCGCCGAATCACTTGTAGAAGAATCCGGCATGGGCGATGTAGAAAACAAGATCGCAAAGATTTATACAAAGGTAAAAGGCGGATACCGCGACATGAAAGGCCAGAAATCTGTAGGACTTATCCATGAGGATAAGGAAAAAGGCGTTAAGACCTACGCGAAGCCCATGGGCGTTATCGGAGCTATCATGCCAGTAACCAACGGCGAAGCAACTCCTATCTTCAAAGCTATATCTGCAATTAAAGGCAGAAATGCTATAATCCTTGCACCCCATCCAAAAGCAGCAAAAACAAATATGCTAGCAACCGCTAAAATTAGAGAAGTTCTTAAGAAATATGGAGCACCCGAAGATCTAGTAATTGCAATTGAACCTGAATACGTCAGTGTAGAATGCTCTGGCGAATTAATGAAGCAAGTAGACTTCGTATTGGCCACAGGCGGAACACCAATGGTTAAAGCCGCTTATTCTTCCGGTACACCAACAATCGGCGTTGGAACTGGTAACGTTGTTACAATAGTAGACGGTACTACAGATTTGGACAAGACTGCCGAGCTTATCATAGCTTCTAAGACCTTTGACCACGCTACAAGCTGTTCAACAGAAAACAATATCATCGTATTCGAAGATTGCTATGAAGAGTTCATGGAAGCAATGGCTAAGAGGGGAGCATACTTGATTAGAGAAGATTCTCCTGACAAAGAAAAGATCGTTAAGACATTATGGCCAAATACTCCAAAAGATAATGTATTGAATCGTGAAATTATAGCTCAGCCTGCTTCCAAGATTGCTAAGCTTGCAGGTGTTGAAGTTCCTGAAGGCACTGTTTTGATAATGGTTGAAGAAAACGGCGGATACGGTGTTGAATATCCATTAACGGGCGAAAAATTATCTCCTGTTTCAGGTGTTAGAAAAGCAAAAGACTTTGATGATGCAGTAGATAAACTTGAAAAGATCTTAGCTTACCAAGGTTTAGGCCACAGCTGCGGAATCCATACAACCATTCAAGAAAGAGTAGATGCCATGGCAGAACGCTTAAAGGTTACCAAGATTGTAAACAACATGGCACAGTCTCTAGTTAACAGTGGTTCATGGACCTGTGGATATCCTATGTCAATGACATTAGGTTGCGGCACATGGGGCAACAACAGTGTGTCACACAACGTAACATGGAAAGACGTATTGAATTTCACTTATGTTGCTAAACCTATACCTTCAACACAACCTACAGACGAAGAACTATTTGACGGTAAAACCTATTAATTTATAAGGAGGAAATATAATGGCTGTTAAAGATATCAAGAAATATAACCTGTTTTCTTGGTCTGCCCAAAATAAGGTAAATCCAATCCACGTTGTAAAAGCTGAAGGCATTTACTTCTGGGATAACGATGGTAAAAAATACTATGATATGTCATCCCAGTTAGTAAATATGAACCTTGGTCATGGGAACAAGAAAATCATAAATGCTATTAAAGAACAAGCAGATAAATTACCATTTATCGGCCCTGGCTTCGCAATCGATGTTCGTGCAGAAGCTGCAAAGAAGCTCGTTGAAATTTCTGGACTTGAAGGCGCTAAAGTGTTCTTCACAAATGCTGGTGCAGAAGCAAACGAAAACGCTATCAAGATGGCTAAATCCTATACAGGAAAATGGAAGATCTTCTCTGCATATCGCTCATATCATGGAGCTACTTACGGTGCAGCTAACCTAACAGGTGAACCCAGAAGATTCATCAATGAACCCGGAATCCCAGGATTCATTAAATTCGAAGGCCCCTATGCTTACAGAGCACCAAAAGCATGCAAGTTTGAAAGCGAAGAAGATATAACTGAATACTATCTCGAATTACTTGAAACTCAAATCCTTTATGAGAATCCAAATAGCATAGCTGCTATCTTCTTAGAAACAGTAGTAGGTTCTAACGGTGTTCTAATTCCACCAAAGGGCTATCTCAAAGGTGTAAGAGAACTCTGCGATAAGTACAATATCTGCATGGTTTGCGACGAAGTAATGGCAGGTTTCGGAAGAACAGGAAAATGGTTTGCATTCCAGAACTGGGATATTAAGCCTGACCTAGTAACCTTCGCAAAAGGAGCAACCTGCGGTTATGTTCCACTAGGCGGAGTAATTGTTACTAAGAAGATCGCTGAATACTTTGATGAGAACAAAATGTTCTGCGGATTGACTTACAGTGCTCATCCAATGGGATGTGCTGCTGCAATCGCAACAATTGATGCATACGCTGAAGAAAAGGTATTTGAAAATGTAGAAAAGGTTGGAAAAGTACTCAAAGAATCCCTAGATAACCTTAGAAACAAACATGCTTGCGTAGGAGAAACACGCTGCATCGGACTGTTCTCATCAGTAGAACTAGTTAAAGATAAAGAAACCAGAGAACCTATAGTACCTTTCAACCAGGATCCAGAAGGCATCATGCCCAAGATACTTGGTATGTTAAGAGCTGAAGGATTCTACACATATTCACACGAAAACATGATTTTCGTATCACCTCCACTTATCATCACTGAAGAAGAGCTTAAAGAAGCTATGCAAATGCTTGATAAGGTACTAGACTCAGTTGACAATATGATTAAGTAAAGCTTGTCTGAAAAAGCCCTCGAGAATTATTCGAGGGTTTTTTTATGCACAAAAATAGAACAAGTGTTTACATTATAATTGCATTATGGTATACTTTGTTAAAACGCTTAACCAAAGATGTAGGAGGTAGTTATGAGCCAACTAAAAGATCGCGAAAAGAAAATTCTTGAATTTATGAAGAAGGAAATAAAAAAGAAAGGATATCCCCCTACTGTAAGAGAGATGTGCAGATCTCTTGGTATAAAATCAACCTCCACAGTTCATAAGGACTTATCAAATCTTGAAAGCAAAGGTTATATTAGAAAGGACCCATCTAAACCTAGGGCAATAGAAATTCTGGATAATGTAAGTCATAGTAGCGTGCAAAATGTTGAACATAGCGATATAGTTGAAATTCCCCTGGTCGGTAAAATATCAGCAGGATCCCCGATTCTAGCTGAGGAAAACATCGAAGACAGCTTTCCTGTGCCCTCCCGCTTTATTTCTAACGGAACATATTTCATGCTTAATGTAAAAGGAAATAGCATGGTTGAAGCAGGCATCTTCGATGGGGATTACATTTTAGTTAAACAACAGAATACAGCTGAGAACGGCCAGATTGTAGTAGCTATGTTGGATGGATTCGAAAACGAAGCTACTGTTAAAACTTTCTATAAGGAAGCTGATCATATAAGATTGCAGCCCGAAAATATCAATATGAGTCCAATTATAGTAAAAGACGTCAGGATACTCGGTCTTGTCAAAGGTGTATTCCGATATCTATCGTAGCTAGCACAAGTTCATAAGCAAGGGAACGATAATTGGTATTGATATACTCAGTACTATACCAGTTACAAAGGAATAAATTGCAACATTACTACTTGTTGCATTTTTTATCATGGGCATAGCTATATCCATACATGAAGCTCCCGGCAATGAAATGCACTCTATAAAACCTACTCTCTTTGCAATTATAGGAATTAATATTATTCCAAATACTTCACGCATAACATTGTGTAAAAATGAAATTGCTGAAATTGTCGGCGAGTATTCCATTAAAATAGCGGGAGCAAGTGAATACCACCCCATACCAGCACTTACTACAACACTTTCCATAATAGTTATCGGTAATAGTAAGCCTGCGACAGCCCCTCCTACTAGTGTACCAATAATTATTCCAAGTGGTATGAAAAGAACACGAAATCCTACTCTTTTAATATCACTTAACACGGTTTTTTGCCGCCCTATATCCAATCCTATAACAAACAAAAAGAGGCAAAGGACAAAAGTAACTACCGGCTGCGTGAATTCAACTATAATATCGGGTACAAAAAAATAACCCGATAGAACTCCTACTATGACAGAGATTACAATTGCTTTAGTCATCTTTAGGAAGCCCCTCTCTATTGACTTTCATTAATTTCCTGACAATATAGACACCACAAATACTCCCCGCTATAGCAAACACTGTGACTATTAGCGAGGAGATTCCTATATCTCCTAATGAACTTATTACCCTATCATCAGAACCTATTCTAATGCCTATTGCCAGTACTAATATAATTATTGCAACAAACTGAATTTTTCCAATCCACTTATACTCTTTTTCATCAGAAAGCACCTTTGAACCGACAAAAGCGCCTAGTACGAGCATGATTAGGTACAATATTAAGTCTAACAAGCAATACCTTCTCTCATCTAATTTTCAACACTAGAGTTTAATGCATTTATTACTCCTCTAACTACTGAAATAGCATATGCTTCTTTAAATTCTTCAGTAACCATGCGCTGTAAATCATTAGGGTTGGATAGGAATCCCCCTTCTATTATAACAGCTGGCATTAAACTCTTATTCAGGACCGCAAGATGGGGACAGTCTTTTATTCCCCTATCTTTAAGTCCGGTTTCTTTTACTAACTCTTTTTGTATTAATTCTGCTACTTCCTGGCTTGTGAAACCATATATACTTTTCTCATCTTCCTTGTTGTAGTAAAGCACTTCGGTACCATTTGGTGCCGATGTAGTAGCAGAATTATTATGTATACTTACTAACAGATCCGCATTTAATGTATTTGCCGCTTCCGGTCTGGAATATAGCGTCATATATACATCCTTATCCCTTAGTATAGTAACATTTGCCCCTGCTTTTTGCAAAAGCTCATATATGCGTAAAGCTATGCTTAAGTTCAGATCCTTTTCGTAAATCACTGTTCCATTATACTTTGCTAGAGCTCCCGAATCTGATCCTCCATGACCTACATCAATAACAATATGTTTGCCGCTAGCACGCCAATCGAGCTCAGGGATCAAAGGCTCATCCCTTTCCCCATTTGGTTCATTATCGTCTTCTTGATTTTGATTAAGCTTATCAAATTCTATAAATACTTCAGTCCTATTATCCGATAACTTAACCTTGCCTGCAAGCTTTTCTTTTAAATCAACTACAATTCTAACAGTATCTTCATTGAATTGCGAGAATCGTATACCATAAAATATATCGTTTTCTTCAGATATCTGACCTATCCCTTCAGGAAAAGTTGCATTGCAAATATCTATTCCATACCTCACAGGTTCTTCATATGCAAAGGTACTGGTATTTTTTATGACATCATTGGCTTGTACAACTATTCGGTATGAAGATTCGGTTTCTTCTAACTCTATAGAATTAATTTCCGTAAGGTCTACATTCTCAGGCGAATTAATTATCACCATTCTATTTTCATTATCCCAATCAACTCCGCAGTTGAGATTTTCTAAAACAAACCTCAATGGAATTAGTGTTCTATCATTTACGATCATAGGGGGAACATCCATAGACTTAGTCTTCCCATTAACAAACCCTATGGTCTGATCTATTGTAACCTGAACCCTATGACTTCCTAATACAGCCGTTGCCATCCTTGCGGCAGGCTCCCATGATACTTCAGCTCCCATAGCTTCTAATACCGCCCTGTATGGAACCATGGTCCTGTCGTTGACGATTATAGGGTCTACATCCGTTTCTAATATCTCACCATCCAGTTGAATCGTCACTTTGCTATTTGCAAAAGCAAAACCGCTCCCTAAAATTATAATTATTCCAATCAGTACTAAAATTCTGAGCTTGTTTGTCATAGGATATCCCTTCCCCCTTAGCATTTCCTGTAATATCGTGTCGAAATTAATTATAATATATTATAGTCATTTGTTAAGGGTTTTTTCAGAATGTAATCTAATTGTAACGTCTTGATTTTTTAGCAATCCTCAGTTATAATTAGTCCAGTGGTTATGGGCGGTTAGCTCAGCTGGTCAGAGCGCCTGCTCGACAAGCAGGAAGTCATTGGTTCGAATCCGATACTGCCCACCACTTTTTTTAATACTATGCACCCGTAGCTCAGCTGGATAGAGCGTTAGACTCCGGCTCTAAAGGTCGCAGGTTCGATTCCTGTCGGGTGTACCAAAAAAGCGCTCAGAACCAAATTGGTTTGAGCACTTTATTATTGTAGTAACAATAATTCACAATAATTATATTCCTAGCACTTTTCTTGCATTCTCTCCCAATATATTTGAAACAGCTTCATCTGAAATATTTAGTTCTCGGATCATTTCTATATTCTTCTTTACATCAACTGCGGGCCAGTCGCTTCCAAATATAAATTTATGTGAAAAGCGTTCCATATCCGGAAAGTATTCTAATAGTTTCTTTGGCGGTAGCCCTGAAACTTCAATGTAGACATTTTCATGAAGCCTAACCAGGGTTAGAGCCAGGTCATACCATGGTCCCCTGCCCCCATGAGCCATAACTATTTTAAGATTTGGGAAGTCGACTGCTATATCATCGATATAGATAGGATCGCTATATTTCAGCCTGCTGTTGGAAAAGATCGAAGTACCTGTGTGAAACAGAACTGGAATGCCAAGTCTCTCTGCAACAGAATATAGAGGATACATCATATTATCATTAGGATAGTAATGATTATAGGATGGATAGAGCTTGATACCTTTGAAACCATGATTTATGCATAGATCTTCTAGCATTTGAGCCATGTTTGGGTGGATATAGGGGTTTAGGGTACAAAAGGGTATCAGTCTTGGATTTCCCGAACAAAATGCTTCTACCCTTTCATTTGTAGCTATTCCGCTTGTCAGAGGTGCTATTTCTGCTACGATAACAGAGTAATCAACCTTGTTATGATCCATAAGCTGAATAAAATTCTCTGGACTGCTGTATTTTTTAGAGTAAGCATCAAACTCCTCTTTTGAAGGATGAAAAGCCGAAAAAAATTCATAGGTATCGTTGGAAATAGTATCGTATTCTGATAGATGTACGTGAAAATCTACTACAATATTATTCTATTAACCACTCCATTCTATTTAACGAAAAATCCTGCTTTCTGTGCTGTTTCCAAGGTTTTTACTACATCAACACGATAGGGTCCATTTTTGGTTATTTTAAATATAAAAGTGTCACCTTCATCAAAGAGGATTTCTTTTTCCCCATCGAGGGCTATGCTACCTCTGAAACTTGCCTTAAACTCGTATTCTTCTCCCAGCTTTAATATGACAGGATCAGAAGCAACAATCTTCCTCAATGCTGCTACTGATACAGGCGATATTACCGACTTGCCTTTTTCATTCAATTCTACATAGGCACCGAAATCATCATCAGGATTTATTATCTGCCTCATGCCTACAATACTTGAGAAACCAATGGAAGCCGGGTGGCTTCTTGCAACAATAACTGCTTTAATGTTTTCATAATTCCAAACAGCCTTTACGCCTATAAAAGTTTCTAAAGTTACTACAGCATCAACCAAAGCTATATCTACCAGATCTCCATCTTTATAGATCTCAATACGCTTATCTTTAGTTGTCAGGGATTCAATATCAAAGCGTTTTGATGCAACTACAGCAGCAGCCATTCCTGCTACAGTACCCTCTATCATATCAGGATATACATTGTTTGTTCCCGTTGAAATAGTTATTAAAGGAACATTCTTTACGGCCTTTGCTACTGCCCTATTTGTACCGTCTCCGCCAAGGGTTACTACACATCCCACTCCTTTATCCTCCATGTACTTTATGGCCTTGACGGAGTCGGTCAGATCGTGATCTAGCTCAAAATCAGCTATTTCAATCTCACATTTAAGTTCTTTGCTCAATTCCAGTCTGTTTTTAACAACCGATCCCATTTGGTAGAATTCAGGCATAATTATTACTTTATCTACGCCTAATTCTTGAGCACTGAGAACAACCCTTTTTATTATATTAGTCTTTTCATTATTATTAAACACCGTAGCGTGAGCAACCAGCCTTCTTATATCCTTACCTGAAGCAGAATTTGCTATGATTCCTATACTGGCCATAAATATTCCTCCTTAAAAGCCCTGCTAAATTAATTACACCATCTTAATTATTATAATTCTCAATTATAAAATTGTACAGCCAATGTTATTTGTAATTGCATAAGACTGGGAATTTTGTTAATATTAATTAATACATTAACAAAGGGGTAAATTTTATGAATAAACTTGTAGAAAACGCTAAGAGCTATATAAACCATATGAATATTATGGATTTGGGCCTGCTAAAACTCTGTCTATGTTCTCTAGGACTAATCCTAGGCACAAGCATGCCTCAAAATAGCAAGAAAAAAGTTGCAGCAGTTTCATCCGTTGTGTTTGCCTTTACTTATGCTGCACTTATGGTTAAGTTTTTAGGCGTATTATGTAAAAAAGAGAAATAATAAATGGCCATTACACACTAACTTGCGGGTAATGGCCATTAGCATATTGTATTATTTTACTGGAAGCCAGCTATTCACTAATTCTTCGTTTTCAAGCATCCATTCTCTAGCTGCTTCAATAGGCTCTCCGCCATGGTCTTCTATGGCAGCCATTAAACTTCCGAGTTGTTCATCAGTGAATTTGTAGTTGCTGAAGAACTCGGCTACTTCTGGCATGTCATCAACAAAACCCTTCCTAGCTGAAATATGAATTCTTTCTACATCACCGTAAACGCCTTTGGGATCCTCTAATCTCTTTAGATCAAAGCGGGCAAATTTCCAGTGGGGAGCCCAGCCTGTTACGACTATAGCTTTCTCAGACTCAATCGCTTTTGCAAGTGCAGCTGTCATAGTAGGTCCGCTGCCTGAAAGCAGTTTATAGTTTAATCCGTATTCCTCTATTGCTCTCTCTGTAGCCTCCATTATTCCTGCTCCTGAGTCAATGCCAATGATCTCTCCGCCAAATTCATCTACGTAATCATTCAAATCTTCTATACTATTAGCTTCTACATAGCTGGGAACAAC
>JAAYHT010000159.1 GCA_012735285.1 Clostridiales bacterium
CCCGATAGTTACGATTAAACTCAAAATCCATAGAGGAAAACGCATAACCGGAGTGGCGGCCTGATACATTAAATTCTGCGAAATTAATGCGAATCCGCTTCGAATAAGTACAATGTACAGTACAAACGTAATCAGCATTCTTATAAAATACATGATCTTTAAAACAATTGGTTTATTTGCAAAGTGCTCTGTAATCACCGAGATGCTGAGCTGGTCATCCTTGTATTCTAAGTATGGTTGGAATAAAAACACCATAAGAATCACAATGTATATACTCAGTTCATCGGCCCAGACCAAACTTGAATCAAATCCATATCTTAGAAATACATTGATTGCTGATAGCACAGTACTGATTGCTAAAATTACGGCTGAGATCCATGTTATTATTTGTAAATTAAATTCAAATATCCTGCGTATAGTACGCATAATAGACCTCCTGTTTAATTCTGACACAATAATTAAGCGATTAATCAATGCACAAGGTGCACGTATGGCACCTTGTGCGAACAAATTATTAATTTAGCGGTTTATATATGCAAGAATTTCATCATATATTGCTTGCATTCCTGGATTTGCTTCAATGTATTTAGGACCGACATCTTTAGTAGCTTCATCATATTGTTGTAAGAATTCATCACTTACATCAACTATAATGCCACCATTTTCTTCGATCATATCATAGCATCGAACTACCATTTGCTGTACATAAGGAACGATTTCTTCAACTAGAACTTCGTTAACGGTATCTAAAACTAGTTCTCTTAAATCTTCTGGAAGAGAGTCTAAGAATGATTTACTTAGCATCATTACATTAGCTGATTGGTAGTTTGGCATGTTTGTAACATACTTTGCACTATCATAGAGCTTGTTTCCATTAATGAAGATAACATCAGACTGCATACCGTCTATAGTTCCTTGCTGCAATGCAAGTGGCACGTCTGCTGTCGACATAATTGTTGGGATTGCTCCAACTGCTTTTAACTCCTCCTGTTTAACTGCGCCATCATGGCATCTAATTTTCAGCCCTTTAAGCTCATCAAAAGACTTGATCTCTTTACTCATAACTGTAATTTGTGGATGTGGATATAGATATCCTGCTGCAACCATTCCTTTGCTCTCTATAGCTTCATTTAATGATGGCAGGATTGACTTATCCATAAGCATTTCAAAATATTCCTCTTCACTTCTAAACATGCCTGGAATATCAAGCAAATTGTACTCAGGAATTGCAGGTGCAAAGAATGGAGTCGGAAGCACAACACCTTCTACTGTTCCACCTTGAAGACCTGAAATCATTTGTGCATTAGAACCTAATGAATTACCTAAATAAACTTCTACTTCAATCCGATCTGTCTTAGCTTCAATTGCGTCTTTGAATTCAGTTATAGACTTAGCAACGTGTGTAGGTTCAACTGCAGCTGCTCCCATACGCATGATATATACTTTATCTGGATCAGCGTCTCCTTCACCTTGAGGTGCATCAGAGCCACCACAGCCCACTAGGGCAATTGATAATACTAGCACAAAAACTAGTAACAAAGATATCTTTTTCATAACTATAATCTCCTTTCCAAATTTTAAAAGTCCTCTAATTTTCTTAGTATAAAATTTTACAAAACGGCTAGCCTTGCAATCAATTTTTATGATATCAGTATTCTAACATAATGACGTCAAAAGTCAATCTGTATAATAATCATTAACTTGCTTGAATGTTCAATTCCACTTATTAGTTATTAATTCTACGTATATTTGTCACATGTTTAATCTAGTGCGCAAATTCACCAGCCCCGCCTAGCAACAAAATCAAAAACAATAATATCTTACAATATGATAAGCTATCTTTACGTCTACTTTAACTCAGTTTTTATCCTAATTAAAGTTTCTAGTACAGATCCATTTTATGATATTATTAATCAACCAAGTATAATAAAGAGTTGAGAATCCCCGAACCTTTTTGCTGCAGTCTGAGGTGTTCCAAGGTAAATTAATAGTCATGATGGAGAATTGCTTTAATAATATCTCCTTCGTTTTTGTTTTCCAAGATGTTTAAGTAGTCCTCAAATCTCTCTTTATGGGTTATCAAAGGTTTAGTGGATATAATACATCTTTCCAACATCGAAGAAACCATATTCCAACTGCTTGCAGACGAACTATAAGAGAACTTTAAATCAATATTTTTAAACACTGCCTTCTTCCAAGGCACAGGTATGCTTCTTTCACCAGGCATACCCATAGTACACAATCTCCCGTTTTTTCTCACTATA
>JAAYHT010000160.1 GCA_012735285.1 Clostridiales bacterium
AAGAAAGAAAATATACCAGTTCTAATAGAAAGATTAGAAAAGCTATATCCTGATGCAGGTAGCGCTTTAGAATATAAAAATATTTTTCAACTGTTAATTTCAGTTGTCCTTTCTGCACAAACAACAGATATTAGTGTAAATAAAGTAACTCCTAAACTATTTGAAAAGTATCCGGACGCAGCTTCTTTAGCGGCGGCAGATCAAAATGAAGTAGAAGATATATTAAGGCAAATAGGGTTGTATAAAAATAAGGCGAAGAATATAATCGCTTTAAGTAAAATTTTAATAGATGAATATGATGGACAGGTTCCCGATGATTATAACAAGCTAATAACTTTGCCAGGCGTAGGGAGAAAAACCGCGAATGTCGTATTGGCTGTTGGACTTGGAGAACCACGTATTGCTGTAGATACACACGTTTTTCGACTGTCAAATCGTATTGGATTGACCAAAGAAAAGGATACATTAAAAACGGAGTTAGCACTTATGAAGATTATACCTAAAGATCATTGGATAAAGATGCATCATGCTCTAATCTGGCATGGCCGTGCAGTTTGTAGCGCAAGAAATCCTAAATGTGCTGAATGCGGGATTGAGGATTTGTGTAATAAGAATAATTTATAGGGAAATACAATGGAAACACTAAAAATAAGAAATGTCACCCTCGGAACAGGGATGCCTAAGATCTGCATTCCTATAGTTGGACGCGATATGGAATCAATAGTTGATGAAGCCAATTCAATACTAAAGTTTGATCCGGATTTTATAGAGTGGCGGGCAGACTATTTTGAGCATGCAGAGAATTTGGAACTAGTAACAGAGGTTTTAAAAAAGATAAGGACAGCTATTAATGAAACACCTTTGATTTTTACATTTCGAAATGGGAAAGAGGGTGGAGTTAGAACGGTTTCCGAAGACTATTATTTTCATTTAAACACAACATTGGCTTTGACGGTTAATACTGACATAATTGATTTGGAGTTATCCCATGATGAACACCACTTGAAAAAAACAATTTCGAAAGCACATCAAGCAGGTGTAAAGGTCATATTATCAAGCCATAATATAGACTGTACGCCTTCAAAAACATATATAATCGAAACTTTTAAAAAAATGCAATCAATGGGAGCAGATATACCTAAGATTGCGGTAATGGCAAATAACGAATCTGATGTATTGACACTTTTGGATGCAACGAACTCAATAAAAAATAGATATGCAAAAGGGCCTTTCATAACCATTTCTATGGGAAAGAAAGGTTTGTTAACAAGATTGTGTGGAGAACTATTTGGTTCTTCTATGACCTTTGCATCAGGCAGAGAAGCGTCAGCACCTGGTCAAATCAATCCTGAGGATTTAAGGAAAATACTATTGATTTTACACGAAAGGAGCAGCAATGAAAGAGATAATTAAAACTGACAAAGCACCTGAAGCTGTTGGTGCCTATTCGCAGGGAATAAAGTTCAACGGGATGGTTTTCACTTCCGGTCAGATTCCAATTGACCCTGAAACCGGACAAATTGTTTCAGGTGATATTGTAGCTCAGGCTAGGCAATGTATGGAAAATGTCAGAGCCGTCATCGAAGCAGGGGGCTTGACAATGAACGATGTGATTAAAGTTACAATTTTACTTGCTGATATTAATGACTTTGCTGCGGTAAATGAAGTCTACCAGAGCTTTTTTGAAGAAGGTAATTATCCTGCAAGATCATGCTTCGCTGTTAAAGACTTACCCAAGGGTGCAGGAATAGAAATTGAAGCTATAGCCGGGTAAAAAATGATAAAAAAAGAGTTAAGAATCAAGAGGAAGTTTCATATTTTTATACTAGCAGTGTTAATTATACTGTTAATAGCTCCGCTTACCATAAACGGTTATGTTATCAATTATTCTAAGGACTATATTATTGACAAGGATGAAGCCGGACAGATTGAAGCGGATTGTATCCTTGTCTTAGGTGCTGGCTTAAAACCTGACGGTACACCTAATTACATGCTTAGAGATAGATTAGATACGGGTATCGATTTATACTTTAAAGGCCTAGCACCAAAACTGTTATTAAGCGGAGATAATGGGTTTAAAGGTTATGATGAAGTTAATGCTATGAAAAGATATGCTTTAGATTCTTCCGTTGAATTGAACGATATATTCATGGATCATGCGGGATTTTCAACTTATGAGTCAATGTATAGAGCAAGAACTGTATTCGATGTACAAAAAGTAATTGTGGTTACACAGGAATATCATTTATATAGGGCTCTATACATTGCTAGAAAGCTAGGTCTAAATGCTTACGGAGTGGCAGCTGAGCCTCACACTTATGTTGGACAGAGCATGAGAGAGGTTAGAGAAATTTTAGCAAGAAACAAAGATTTCTTTAAAGCTATTATCAAACCTAAGCCCAAATTATTGGGGGAGGTTATACCTATAAGTA
>JAAYHT010000161.1 GCA_012735285.1 Clostridiales bacterium
TAGTTCTACAGCCTCATTGATAGATACAGAATCAGGTATTTCATCGTAATAGAGGATTTCTGCAGCAGAAAGCCGTAATATAGCTAAATCTACACGATCGATCCTCTCTAATTTCCAGTTGATGCTGGAATCGCTAAGCACTTTGTCAATATCAAGGAGATGATTGGTAATAATATTAAACATCTTATCGATATATGCGGAATCATATTCTATATCTTTTGATTCTTCATCATAATCCCGAAGTTGTTCTACATAATCAAAAAACTGCTTCTTTTTCTCCAGACTAAAATCGTTTTGTGCTTCCATTTCATATAGTAATTGCATAAAACATTCTCTGGCAATTTTTCTAGCTCTTATACCGGGTGTTTTGCCCATTTTATCCTCCGTGAATTAAGCTTTTATTCTTCGAAATGTACACCGTTCACATGGATGTTTACCGCTTTGACCGGCATCTCAATCATTTCTTCAACTTCTTTCTTTACATTTTCCTGTATATCCCAAGCCACTTCTGGTATTTTCACTCCGTATTTAACTATGACTGAAACATCTATAGTAACACCATCTTCACTTTGATTAACCTTAATACCTTTATAAAGAGGTTCTTTTCCTAAAATATTTTTAGAAATACTATCGGTTATTCCACCACTTAAAGAAGAAACCCCTTCGGTCTTTAATGTAGCATTTAGAACGCATATAGCGATTACCTCATCGGAAATCTTGACATAACCCAGCTTTTCTTCCTCTGCTAAAGCCATATGATCACCTCGAAAGAATTATAGCAGAAAAGGTAAGGTATTACAATTAATACTTACTTTGAATCACAATTTGATCTGCTGTTCTATTAGTTTCTCTCATTACTATATCCAATATTTTTGCCACATCACTTTGTGTGAGATCCTGCTTGTTTACTGTTACATTTACAGAAGTATCTGTCATAATAACTAAAGCATCTGCAAAACCTTTGTTTTCTATTAAGTTTTCAACTACTTTCTCCGTGTTCATGTACTCAATAATCTTCAGTTTCTGCTGAGTAGCATTATTCTTTTCTGGGCCATCATCCGCCTCGGCTATTACATCTGTAAGCATCGAGATTATCTCATTGCGATCCATATCAATTGTAGCACGGATTTCTGCAAAATATGTATCAGTATTTCTTAACTCATCAATATCATCGGATGTGATTACAATAGCGCTTTCCGTGGAGTTCTGCTGACTTGTGCCGGGCAAAGATGTTATGTTTATGCTATCTACAAGTACTTGCCCATCTCGTTCATTCATCTGTTCAAGCTCATAATCGACGTAATCAGAGGAGGTCTCTAAAGGATCCTTCTCTTTAAAATATTTGTCATTGATCACACCGACACAGATAATTATGACTAGCATACCTAGCAGTACAAAAGTTCTCTTTTTATATCTTCTATTAATGTAGAATTTGCTCATTTATAACCCTCCTCATTTTTTTCAAACACCATGACATTTTGAATTGGTATGTCAAAAACCGCTGCTACCGCATTCATTATATTGTTTTTTACAACAGGACTGCTTGCACCTGAAGCTGTAACTATGACACCTTTTACATCCCTTTGATCACTAGATTTTTCATTGGCAAACACTGATTTAACAGCCTGAGTATCTTTGTAGGTTATCATCACATCAACTTCACCGACACCTTTTATTGTGCTCAATATTTCGGCTAAGCGGGCTTCTTCTCTCGAAATGTAACTCGAGGTTTGCGCACTGGTATATTCCGTTCCACCGTCTTCATCGACAATCTGTCTTCGACCATCCTTATCCTGAGTCAATACATTTAGTAATAGTAAAGTTACTATGGCAATTACTAAAACTGAGATGAATTTATACAGTAAACTTTTTGCAAATTTGTCATCTTTAAGTTTTTCCTTCAATCTGATTCCTCCTCATCAATACTATATATATCCGGCCAAGGAATGCTTATTCCTTTTAATTTATATGATTCTTCCTCCTCTTTTAGAGCATCTAACTTTTCTTTATACACTTCTTCGATCTGTTTAGTCTGAACGCTTATTATTCGTTCAAGGAGCGAATCACCCATATCTCCCTTTACTTCACCTTGTTCACTAACATAAATTGATGCTGTTATATCGTTAAACGATGCATTCCCGATCGGATATACTATTACACCAAGAATCATCAATGAAAAGATAAATTTTAGGTATTTATGAATGCCACCTTCTGGTAATACAAGCTCTATAAATGATAGCGCTGCTATCATTAGAAAAATATTCCATACCCAATCCTTCACAATACCCCTCCTATAAAGATGTGCCTATACTTATTAAAACGCTTACAAATATGATAAATAGTAGCGCCCCAAGAAAGACTATAACAGCTAGAATTATTACTGTATTGCCAAGTTCATTTAAACAATCAGAAATTATTTTATTGCCTATGGGTTCGACTAAAGCTGCAGTAACTTTGTAGATAAGTGCAATAGCTAGAAGCTTAATTAAAGGAACAGCTATTATAGAGATAAGTACTATTAAACCAAAAATACCTACACTGTTTTTAATAATCTCGGTACAGCTAAGTACCATATCTATAGAATCGGCAGCAAATCCTCCAATGATTGGAACAAGGTTGTCTACTGAATATCTAGCCGTTTTAACTAACATACCATCAGCGCTTTCAGTTACTAAGCCCTGGATTATAGTCAGACCTGAAAAGATAGTTACAGACAAACCCATTGCAAATACTGCTACGTCGCGAAATAGGGCTGCCAATTTCTTTATGTAGTCCCGTTCTGCAAAGCTGTTACCTAATACAAACACACATGAAAAAAATATTAAGGGTAATATTATTTTCTGAATTATGGTTGTAAAAAACGTTACAGCGGCAAGTATAAGAGGATTCAATATTCCCCCTGAAGTAAATCCCCCCATTGCTATTAATAATGGAAATAATATAGGTAAAAGAACTTGCATGAGTAAGGCCATATTATCAATTGTTTCTCCACAGATTTTATAGATCTCGATAAAATTCAATAAGCAAAGTGCAATAACAGTACAGCTACATACCATAGCACCTATCTTAGAAACAGCACTTTTACCAAAGGCTGAGCTTAAGTGTAAAAGTAGCGCCATTATTATGCAGATAGCTATAATTTGTATTCCTAGAGTAATACTGCTTGAAATTTCTTTTATAAAAAAATTTATTAGAGCATTGATAACCTCTTTAATTTCAAATAACGGTTGTCCACTAGCCATTCGAGAGATTATTTCCGACACACTAAAATATGATAGGCCAATATCGCCCCCTATTCCCATCAATTCTTCCAAGGCCTCTAAATTCATAGCCTCCAGCTGCTCATTAATTATATTCTTGTAATCCATAACTTCTCCTAACTTCTTAAAAGTTTCGTCAAAGTTTCAAGTACTGACATCATTACGGGAATAGCCAAATAGAAAATAATGACTTTTCCTGCTAATTCCACTTTATTTCCTATAGCTGTTTCTCCTGCATCTTTACAAACTTGGGCTACAAAATCAGCAATATAGGCAACTGCTAGAACTTTTAGTAGTATTGGAAAAAAAGCCTTGCCAAAACTAATTTGATCGTAGATAGTTCCTAGAAAATTAAAGACCGCGCTTAATTGATATAAAATATATCCGAATATTAATAAGATTGTCGCGATTACTACATAAAGAGCTAGATTAGGCTTGTATTCTCTAATCAAAGATGCAATAACAACACCACAAAGTGCAATTGCAGCTATCTGTACGATATCCATCTTCCTCACCCTTAAAGCTGGAACATAGTCTTAACTGCATTGAAAAAATCATAGATCATTTGGATAATAATGACTAATACAACTATAATTCCAGCTAGTGTAGTCATCATAGCCTGCTCTTCCCTGCCAGCTCGAATTAAAACTTGATTCAATACAGCTACGATTATACCGATCGCTGCAATTTTGAACACAATATCAACGTCGAAACTCATTTTATCCCCCTTTATATCAGCACGATGACTATCAAAACTCCAATAGCAACACCAAGTGCGTTATACATTTTTCCTTTGGTTTTTTTCTCTTCTAATGCTTCAGCCAGTTGTTGTTCAAGCCTCGTATATGTCCTAGTAAAAGTATTTTTTTGACTATTAATATCAGTTTTCCCTAAATCTAACCCAA
>JAAYHT010000162.1 GCA_012735285.1 Clostridiales bacterium
GAGGCAATAAGCAAAGCAACCAAAAAAGCTGAAGAAGAGAAATGTGAATGTGAAGGTTGCAGCTGTAATAATTCTGAAGATAACTAGCAAAAAATAAAGTAGATGGAGTTGACAAAAGATAATTATGAGCAAAGAACTTACATTGGATATCATCGTAGCATTAGCTAAATCTAGAGGATTTATTTATCATGGATCAGAGATTTATGGCGGACTGGCTAATACATGGGACTACGGTCCAATAGGTATCGAATTAAAAAATAATATTAAAAGAGCATGGTGGAAGAAGTTCGTTCAGGAATCGAAATATAATGTCGGTTTAGATGCTGCTATATTAATGAATCCCAAAACATGGGTCGCATCAGGGCATGTAAGTGGTTTTTCTGATCCCCTAATCGATTGCAGAAACTGTAAATCAAGATTTCGTGCGGATAAGATTGTAGAGGATTATATCCTTGCTAAAGGAGAAATGGAAGTAACTGTTGACGGTTGGTCCAACAAAAAATTAGAAAGATATATAGAGGAAGAAAAAATACCATGCCCTGATTGCGGTAAAACTGATTTTACACCTATTCGACAATTCAATTTAATGTTTAAAACATTCCAGGGTGTTACAGAGGACTCACAGTCCGAAATTTTTTTAAGACCTGAAACAGCTCAGGGTATTTTTGTTAATTTTAGAAATGTGGCAAGAACTTCGAGGAAGAGAATACCTTTTGGAATAGCCCAAATCGGGAAATCTTTTAGAAATGAAATCACACCTGGGAACTTCATCTTCCGTACTAGGGAATTCGAGCAGATGGAGTTAGAATTCTTCTGTAAACCAGGAACCGATCTTGAATGGTTTTCATATTGGAAA
Source organism: Clostridiales bacterium (assembly GCA_012735285.1). GTDB lineage: Bacteria > Bacillota > Clostridia > Peptostreptococcales > Anaerovoracaceae > JAAYHT01. Next base: position 857 of record JAAYHT010000162.1, read on the forward strand.
GATTATTGTGTAAATTGGCTATTATCATTAGGTTTAAAGGAAGAAAACATTAGACTTCGCGACCATGAAAAAGAAGAATTATCACATTACAGCAATGCTACTACAGATATAGAGTATCTATTTCCTTTTGGATGGGGAGAGCTATGGGGTATTGCTGATAGAACAGACTACGATCTGAAGCAGCATATGGAGCATTCAGGTCAGGACATGAGCTATACCGATCCTGAAACTAATGAGAAATATATCCCCTATTGTATAGAACCATCAGTAGGTGTGGATAGACTGGTATTAGCATTTTTATGTGATGCTTATGATGAAGAAAAATTAACTGATTCAAAAGGAAAAGAAGACAAGAGAGTAGTACTTCGACTACATCCCGTACTAGCTCCTTATAAAGCAGCTGTACTTCCGTTAACAAAGAAATTGAACGAAAAAGCCGAAGCCTTATATGAAGACCTATTAAAACATCATATGGTTGATTTTGATGTAACAGGAAGTATAGGTAAGAGATATAGAAGACAAGATGAAATAGGAACACCATATTGCATAACTGTAGACTTTGATACTGAAAGCGATCAGTCTGTTACTATTAGAGATAGAGATACTATGGAACAGATACGCATAGACATTTCCAAAGTTGCGACTTATTTAAATGAAAAGCTAGAGTTTTAAGGAGGACATAAACATCATGAGTAGTAAAAAGTATGTATACCTATTTCAAGAGGGAAATGGTACAATGCGTGAATTACTCGGAGGTAAGGGTGCTAATCTTGCCGAGATGACTAATTTAGGTATGCCGGTGCCTCCAGGATTTACAATAACTACAGAAGCTTGTACTAAATATTACGAAGATGGCGAAGTAATCAGTAATGAGATAAAAGAAGAAGTACTAGAAAATATTAAGAAACTTGAGGAGTTATCGGGGAAAAAGTTTGGGGACAAAGAAAATCCATTACTGGTATCAGTGCGTTCAGGTGCAAGGGCTTCAATGCCAGGTATGATGGATACTATTCTAAATCTAGGGTTAAATGATGAGGTAACCGAGAGCTTTGCAAGAAAAACTAATAATCCGCGTTTCGCCTACGATTCATATCGCAGATTCATACAAATGTATTCGGATGTCGTAATGGAAGTGGGCAAATCCTATTTCGAAAGATTAATAGACGAAATGAAAGAGGAAAAGGGTGCAACCCTTGATACAGAGTTAGATGCAGATGATTTGAAAAAGATTTGCACCTTATTTAAAGAAGAATATAAAAGGGAAGTGGGATCTGATTTCCCAACTGATCCTATAGAACAGCTTTTCGGAGCTATTAAGGCAGTATTCAGATCATGGAATAATCCTAGAGCAATTTATTATAGACGTATGAATGATATACCATCTTCTTGGGGAACAGCCGTAAATGTTCAAGCCATGGTCTTCGGGAACATGGGAGAAACATCAGGCACAGGTGTAGCTTTCTCTAGAAGTCCGGCAACAGGAGAGAAGAAGCTTTTCGGAGAATTTCTAATGAATGCTCAAGGTGAAGATGTAGTTGCAGGAATTCGTACGCCTCACAGCATTGATAAGCTTAAAGAGATTAATCCAAAAGTTTATGATGAGTTTTGTGACATAGTATACAAATTAGAAAAGCATTATAAAGATATGCAGGATTTAGAGTTTACTATAGAAGAAGGAAAACTCTATATGCTCCAGACCAGAAATGGTAAGAGAACAGCGGCTGCAGCCCTAAAGATTGCATGTGACCTTGTAGATGAGGGCTTGATTACAGAAGAGGAGGCTGTGCTAAAAATTGATCCAAGACAGCTTGACACTCTTTTACATCCTCATTTTGATCCTGATGTTTTAAAAACCACAGAACCTATAGGGTCAGGACTTCCTGCATCACCAGGCGCAGCCAGTGGACAAGTTGTCTTTACCGCAGAGGATGCCGCTGAATGGGGCAAAGCTGGAAAAGACGTTATACTAGTCAGATTGGAGACTTCACCTGAGGATATTGAAGGAATGAACTATTCTAAAGGCATCCTAACCGCACGGGGAGGAATGACCTCTCATGCCGCTGTAGTTGCGCGCGGTATGGGTAAATGTTGCGTTTCCGGATGCTCAGAGATTAAAATTAACGAAGAAGAGAAATTGTTTACACTTGGAGATATGGTGATTCGTGAGGGAGACTATATATCTTTAGACGGATCAACCGGAAAGATTTATGCTGGAGCGATTCCAACGGTTGAAGCTTCAATTACTGGAGAATTTGAACGTTTGAAGGCTTGGGCAGATAAACTCAGAACTTTGAAGGTAAGAACAAATGCTGACACTCCACACGATGCTAAGCAGGCAAGAGAGTTTGGAGCTGAAGGTATTGGCCTATGCCGCACTGAGCACATGTTCTTTGATTCCAACAGAATATCAGCTATGAGAGAGATGATTGTCTCCAAAACTGTTGAACAAAGAAGGGCTGCTTTAGCTAAGCTTCTGCCAATGCAGAGAGATGATTTTGAAGGCATTTATGAAGCAATGGAAGGGCTGCCAGTTACGATTCGTTTCTTGGATCCTCCTTTACATGAGTTCCTTCCTAACGATGAAGATGACATTATTAAATTAGCCCATGAAATGAAAATTGATGTAGCTGAATTAAAGGCAATCATTACATCGTTACACGAATTCAATCCTATGATGGGGCACCGTGGATGCAGACTTACAGTATCCTACCCTGAAATAGCTGAGATGCAGACAACAGCTGTTATTGAAGCAGCAATAAATGTACAAAAAAGGCATCCTGAATGGAACTTAGTTCCTGAGATCATGATCCCGCTAGTAGGAGAGGCAAAAGAACTTGAATATATTAAAGATATTGTTGTAAAAACTGCTGATTCAATCATTGAAAAATCAGGGATTGATTTAAAATATTTAGTAGGTACTATGATTGAAATACCAAGAGCCTGTCTAACTGCTGATGAAATAGCAGAAGTTGCAGACTTCTTCTCCTTCGGCACAAATGATTTAACACAGATGACATTCGGCTTCAGCCGGGATGACGCAGGCTCATTCTTAGATGCATATTATGAAAAAGGCATTTATGAAAATGATCCCTTTGCAAGATTGGACCAGAAGGGAGTCGGAAAACTTGTTGATATGGCTGTGGAGCTAGGTAAGAAAGCTAAGGCAGATCTAAAATTGGGAATATGTGGGGAACATGGAGGAGATCCTTCATCTGTTGAATTCTGTCATAAGGTGGGTTTGGATTACGTCTCGTGCTCACCGTTCAGAGTTCCGATTGCAAGGCTAGCTGCAGCCCAGGCAGCTGTGAAATATAATAAGTAAGGATTAAAAATATAAGGGTACTGACACACAAGTCTATGAGGTCAGTACCCTAGTTAATTTAGTTAGAAATCAGATCAGTCTCATCAATAATTATATCGCTGCACCTACTGCAGAGCCATCTCTTATCGCTGTCATGATGGTTCCTGGTTTTTGTGCATCACCAACAAGCCAAACTTTTTTCTCAGATCGAGCGTATACTTCTTTAAATAATGTATCGTTTGCAGTGTAGCCAATCGAAAGTACAATGTTGTCTGCTTCGATTGTTACGTCACCATCCTTACTTTTAATTGTGACTTGTGACCCTGTAAACTCTTTTACTATTGAGTTCAAGTAGACAGGTATATTATGATAGACTACTAATTCTTGAAGCATCTGGAGATTCGGAGGGGCAATAGGTTCTACTGGTGCCAGCAAGAGACCTTCTCTTGCCTCAACAATTGATACCTCATGGCCCTTCTCTTTAAGCCAAACTGCGGTTTCGATACCGACTTGTCCTCCCCCTACCAAGACAATGCGTTTACCTAGATTAGCACTGGCAGTAAGCGCCTCTACTGCTGTGACTACTTTCTCATGTTGACCTCCGGGAATTTCAATAGTTTTTGCAGTACTTCCTGTTGCTATTACAATCTCGTCGGTATCTAAATTAAGTATATCTTCAACGCTCATTTTTTTGTTTAATATAACCTCAACATCTAGTTTCTCCAATTGGAGTTTATACCAGTCTAATAACAACTTATCTCGGAACTTAAAATCTGGCACATGGGCAGGTACAACCAAACCACCCAATTCTTTTCCTGCCTCATATATTGTTACTTTATGTCCTCTAGAGGCTGCAACACGAGCAGCTTCCATTCCTGCTATGCCTCCACCTATAATCGAAACCCTTTTTACTATTGGTACTTTACTATATTTTTCAGCAAGCTTGGTTTCATTGAATACATCTGGGTTAACGGCACACTGCATACTAAGACCGCTTAGAACTCTAGCAAGACAGCCATTGTTACAATAAATACAGGGGCGAATATTTTGTGTGTCTCCACGCTTAACTTTATCCGCCCACTCCGCATCGGCAACTAAGCCTCGACCCAAAGATAGAGCGTCTATCAAACCTTCTTCAACAGCCTTGTTAGCCAGATCCGGATCACTTAGTTTGCCGGGGCAGATAACGGGGATGTTTAATGCTTTCTTAAGTATCTGCGCTTCTTCCAAGTACGTGCCTTCTGGCATATACATTGGTGGGTAAAGCCAATAGAGAGAATCATATGTACCTGTTCCAAATAGAATAGCATCAAAGCCTGCTTCTTCAAGCATTTTTCCAATCTTTAAGCTTTCTTCTAGGTCCCGGCCATATTCGGTATATTCTTCTCCCGGAAGCTGGCCCACACCTTCTGCTTTCATATGAGCTTTAGTTCCAAGCCTGGTAGTGACTGGAAAATCTGGGCCGCATTTTTCTTTGATGCCTTTTACGATTTCGGTAATAATACGAATCTTGTTTTCTAAACTTCCGCCGTATTCATCTGTTCTGTGATTGAATGCATCTGTTGCAAACTGGTCGCCTAAGTAGCCACCTTTAACGCCATTAATATTAATGCCGTCACAACCTGCCTGTTTGGATAATACAGCTCCTTCAATAGTAGCATCGATCAATCTCTTGATTTCTTCTTTTGTTAATTCTCGACAAATCACGTTGGGATCCCAGCGGTTTCTAACGGGAGAGGGTGCTATTGGCAATACACCTGGAGATGCTGCGGGAAAACCTGTTCTGCCTGAACCCAGTTGAATTTGGAAGAATAATTTGGCACCATATCTGTGAACAGCTTCGGTGAGTTTTTTAGTTTTTACTATAAATTCTTCTGGAACGGCAAAAGGAGATTTGTTAAAGTTTGCTTTTTCTAGATCTGCATCAGGAAAGCTTGCTCCAACAATTATTAACCCGACTCCATGTTTTGCGCGTTCTGCATAATAGTTAATTGTTTCATCAGTAACATTTTTGTTTTCATCAAGCCAACCATTTGGTAGCATTGGAGCCATGCAGATTCTGTTTTTGATCTCTAGATTACCAATCTTAAATGGTTTGAACAATGCTTCATACTTTAAACTCATATGAATCCCCCTTTACTATTGACAACTGTAACAATAACGGAACAGCAAATTATTGTGAACGCGCTAAGTCAATTCAAATGTAACATTTGGAAAAGATTTTGTAAACTTACATTTTAATTTCGCACTGCTCAGAAATATCTTGATTGTCCCACGGTTTTGATATGAGTTTTGGTCCCTCATTTGATAGGATTGACTGGGCTGAGTCCCGGTCTGTAAGCCAGTTGCGAATATGTATTGGCTCCAGCACTACAGGCATACGATTGTGAATGCGAGAAATGGAATCATTGGCTGCTTTGGTTAAAATGACAAAGCGGTTCTCATCATCAAAAATGCTGTAAAGGCCCGCCATGTATAGTATGTTAGAGTCGGGCATGTTAAACAGAAATTTTCTCTTTTCACTATCCCATTCAAAAAAGCCAGTGGAGGGAATTACACAGCGGCGACTTTGCATTGCAGCCCTGAACATTGGTTTTTCACTAGCGGTTTCCGCCCTTGCGTTAATGATCAGCTGTTTGTTCTTAAAACCAGGGAATCCCCATATCATTAGCTGAGGCTTCATTTCATTAGTTTCGCAGAGCAATACCGGTGCTATATTAGAAGGAAAGATCTCACCTGTTTTCATTTTTTCCTTTTTTGGATCATCAATCTTTGAAAAGATATAATCCAGATCATCTAATTTGTCTGTAAAGAGGGTGTATCTACCGCACATATTAGAACTCCATATTTAAAGGTATTATTGTGTCAATTATAGCACAAATTACTAATTTAATACCTAAGTAGCGATAATATAAACAGTCCAATGTATTATTTTCTATTTTCATGATATTATTACAGTGTCAGCAATCGTTTGAATAGCCTATCTATAGTAAGGAGGAGTTCTGATGAGCAGAATAAAACAAATATTTGAGGATGAAAATTTTGAAAAGGGTATAAAGTCAGTAATTAGTAATTTTAAGGAAGCGAGTCGAGTTAGCAAGTCAATGGATCCAAGTTTTTATAGTTATAGTACGGAAAATCAGACAGTCACTATAGAGTTCCCTGTGCTTGAATATCAGCTTAATGAGCATGATACTATGCATGCGGGGTTTATAGCAACTGCTTTCGACGAGGCCCTTGGTATTTTTGCTTCTTACCTTTGTGAAGGTAAACCCTCAGTTTCTATAAATATTTCGCTGAATTATATAAAACCCATCCCGAAAAATGATTCTATCTTGATAACTGCTAAAGTTACATCTTTGGGAAGAAGGTTTATAACCATGTCTGGCGAATGAAGACTAAAAAGTAATGGTCTTCTTACAAATACAGCCTTAGCTACTTTTACGATTGTCGGTTAAGTAAGAGATAAAAATCCCTGTAGTTTTATTTATTAAGTCTACAGGGAATTTTATTTATGAATTTTATTTTACTTTATAGAAGCTATAACCTTGAAAATTAATTGCACTACCGTCATTAATTATCTTCAATTTATGGGAATCACCATCTGATACGAACACAAGGGGGTCATCTGGCGAAGGTTTGCCGTACCATGTAAATACCTCTGTTTTATTTATCCTACGATCATATTTATCTACATATCCACCTGCATATCTTGCAGTTAAAAGTTCATCTTCTGTGTTATAACTTAGCTGTAAGGCCACATATGACCTGCCGCCATATTCATCTGTATCTGTTTGATACATCCATTTATCATTTCCGTTAAATCTATATGTATAGTCCCATTGGCCTACTTTTTCAGTATTTGTATTTTCCCATATCTTTCTTTCGTTATCAAACTCGAAAGTATATTCTTTTTGTCCTGATTCTTTGAATAATGAATAGCTTTTTTCAATGTTAACTTTTATAACCGAAATACCATTTTCTTTATCTAAGTCTTGACTGACTAATGATGCCTCCAATTTTTCTTCAAATTCCAACTCTTCTATAAAGGTTTCTTCCCTTATCCCTTCTAAAGGCATACAACTTAATACATCTATTTTTTCTATACTATCTAGTTCCCATTCCTTATCATTTAATAAATATTTAACCCTATACTTTGCTACTTCCTGAACAGTGGGTTCGAAATAATCCCTATAAAGGTGTCCTTCTGATAAGCCGCCGTTTTCAACTGTTTTTACTGTAAAATCTATTGTATCAATCTCTTTTTCTGTATTTCTTTCTATTTCATCTTCTATATGATATTCTAACAGATCACCCACGGCCGTCATCATGCCAGTGTTTAAATTTGCTGCAAAATAATTTTTCAATTCTTCTCTGACCACATCTTCGCTTAAGGGTTCTGGAGAACAGCCTGCTAAAAATAATAGTAGTAAAACACATAGTAGACTAAATAAAATATTTTTCTTCATTTGAATACCTCACTTTTGCTGCTGATTTTAGATTAAGTAATCATACGAAAGCACAATGGTTAAAGATTTGAACCATTGTGCTTTAAGGTAGTCATACAAAATCTTTAACGAAAGTATATTACCATATATTATAAAAAAAGTCTCTAATATTTTCTAAATATTGGTCTATTCAATGCTCTTTTTTGATCAATAGACAAAAATTATAAGTACCAGTATAATTAGTTTGTAATAAGAATAATGTAGTCAATAAACATAGGAGCGATTATTTTATGCTTTTATTAGGTTTAATCTTTGGGTTAATTGTCGGTTGGCTTGTTTCTCTTTTCGGTGGAAACACTTTGATTATTGAAGGTATTTATGAACTGACTGGGAAAGAAATCAGCAGTGCAGGGTATTATACCATATTTGCTCTATTAGGCTTAATTAGTGGTGCGATAAAGAAATAGAATTATTAGTGTTAATATTGGAAAATATCTAGAGTATTGCCTTTAGATTCTAAAGGCAATACATTTTTGAACATCAAAAAGTCATGTTATGGGGTATCTTATGAGAAATAATCATGATTTTACTAA
>JAAYHT010000163.1 GCA_012735285.1 Clostridiales bacterium
AGCTGGGACAGCACTATATTGGCATCCGATATATCTGATAAGGTACTTAGAGTAGCCAAAGAAGGAATATATTCTAAAGAAGATATTCTAAACCTTCCTAATAGCTGGATTAAGAAATATTTCGAGAAATATGGGGATGATAAGTACAGGGTTACAGAAACCTTAAGAAGGAATGTGGCCTTCAGAAACTTCAACCTGCTGTCACCCTTTAACTTTAAAAAGCCCTTTCAGGCCATATTCTGTAAAAACGTCATGATATATTTCGACATACCTACTAAGAAGGAGATAATAAAGAAGTTTTATGATGCCTTACTTCCCGGCGGATATCTTTTTTTAGGTCTGAGTGAATCCCTATCATCATTTAAACATGACTTTAAATACGTAAAACCTTCTGTCTATCAGAAGGTTTAGAAGTGATTCCTTTTCCTTGTGTTAAATCCCGTAATATCTGAAAGCTTGTACTTGCCCACCTTAGGACAGGGCTGTTCTTTCCTGTCAACAGTGGTTCTCTTAAGAGCAACCTTGCTCATGGTCTCTTTAAGAATTTGATCGAAATTACCGTCTACAATACCGGTACAGGACCAGTAGATATCAAAGTTTAGACTTTTTGACTGATCTATTATATCTAACAGCCTTGAGATAATAAAGTCTGCATCAGAAATACTTGTTTCAGTTAAGAGAATTGCTATAGAATCATCACCGCATCTTCCTATGATGTCGGTAGCCCTAATATTCATACAAACTATCTCCGATACTTGAGTTAGGCACATATCTATGTAATCTTTGCGCTTAACTCCCCTATCTATAGATGTGGGTTTCAAAGTAATCACAGCCAGGGATAGAGGATTGCCGTACCTGAATGTACGCTCCATCTCCCTTTCTCCCTGCTCAATAATCCCTTTTCTACTGTACATTCCTGTAATAGGGTCTATCTTTGAAGCCGCTTCCATAAAGATCTCATTATCTATTTTAGGCAGGGTCTCGTATAAGTACTTATATTTCCTAATACTGGGCTTTAAGTCAGTGTAGCCCAAGCAGACCTTCCAGTCATTGCGTTCAAGGGCCACATACTTCTTAATTTTCTCTTTGTTTATAGTCCCATTAGCAATCTGCAGCTCAGTAATATTTACAGTAAACTGCAGTATCTTGGGATAGCTTGTCCCTGCATATTCGCAGTTATAGTAATTATTGTCGCAGCTAAGGCTATAGTTTCCCAGCTTAAAAAGCTGTGAAACCGTGGTTTTCCACTCTACATAATCTTCAAAGGGTATGTTTCTCTTATCTATATCAGTTAGCTTTCTATAGGTTTTTTCCCAGTCTTCATTTATGGTTTCATTAAAGAATTCATCCAGGATCTCTTGAGCATATTTCCTTTCCAAATCCTCATTAGGCTTGCTGTCAATCTTAATCCCCTTGTTGTATCTGCGCCATTCCAGGTTATAGGCTTTACGCCTTAAGGGATTCCCGATCGTATCATAGGCAACATTGATCATCTTCATATATTCCGCATATGCTCGGTTTATATCCGGATGATATATCTTACACAGGCATCTATATGCCGCATCAATTACTTCCTGACGGGCATCATGGTGTACCTGAAGTATTTTGTAATAATCGGTAAAGTTTCTCATCTCTATCAACCTGCACCCTTTTTATATATTATAACCGAAAACTTACTTTAATTAAATCATTTAGATATCTAAAGTTTTCTATTATTACGCCGATATAGATAGCACAGGGAGGTTGTTAATATGAGTAGTATAAATCCAACATATTCCTTACTGGCCAAGACCGGTATAGGCGGATTAGTATCCGGCATGGATATAGATGAACTAGTCTATAACTTGACTGCCAGCAGCAGGGAGAAAATCACAAAACAACAGCAGAGTCTCCAGCTGCTAGAATGGAAGCAGGATGGTTATAGGAATGTAATAGATGCACTAAGGGAGTTCCAAAGTTCCTATTTGGATCTGCTTTCTGCTGCCAATTTTAGGAGCACGGGCTTTTTTAATACAATAAAAGCCTCTACTGAATCGACAGCTGTAGCAGTTACAACAACCGCCCAGTCCTATGAAGGAACTATAACTATTGAGAATATTATCCAATTAGCAACCAACCAGACCATACAAAGTAAAGAAGGAGTTTCAAGAGGACTATCTACAAGCTTAACTTCAGAAGATATAGATGCCTTTCTTGGTGCTCTTGAAGAAACACCAAGACATATAGCTATCAATTTAGACGGCAGGGTAAAGACTATTACATTTGATCAGGACTTTGCTGACAGGGTCAATACGGATGGTTTTGAGCAAGCATTACAATCGGCAATAGACGATGCATTTGGAGTTAAAGATCCAGATGATAGGATAATAAAGGTATCGTTGATAGACGATACACTATCTATAGAGGCAAAAGGATCTCAAGTGACCCTTAATGCCGTTGGTGAAGATTCTGAGATACTTGAGTTATTAGGCTTTGAAAGCGGACAGTCCAATAAGTTATCTTTAAATAATCCTCTACAATATAATTCTTTTGCTAAGGATCTAACCCCAGGCTTGGGTGGAATCTATCAGTTCTCTATAAATTCCGTTGAATTTAAATTCAGTCAAATGGATTCTATCTCAGCTATAATCCACAAGATTAACAGCAGTGATGCGGGGGTAAGAATATCCTACTCTTCTATTTCAGATACTTTCACCCTGGTGGCCAATGAATCAGGCATGGGCGAAAACATCTTCATAGAAGAGACAGAAGGAAATCTTTTAGAAGTTTTAGGCCTTAAGGGAGAAGGTGCATCTGTAACCTATGGTCAGAATGCATTACTCACTGTTGAAGGCCAGGTAATATCAAGAAGTTCTAACAGGGTAAATATCAATGGAGTTTTAATAGACCTGCTTAAAACATCGGATGATCCTATTGAAATAAAAATGACCAATGATGCTACATCTTTGATGGAGCCTATTAAAAAGTTTGTAGAAGACTACAACGCAATGATCGACCTAATAAACGGTCTAATAAAAGAAAATGTATATAGAGATTTTCATCCACTTACCGACGAACAAAAAGAAGAGATGACCGAAGCACAAATCGAGAAATGGGAAGAAAAGGCTAAATCCGGTGTACTCCGTGGAGACAACATATTAAGAGGTCTGGCTTCCAAGATGCAAACCCTTATGATGAGCACCGTTGAAGGAGTAGGCATTACCCTTCATCAGATGGGGATTACTTCTGCCGGATACCAAGAAAACGGTAAGCTTAAGATAGATGACAGACAACTAGAAGAAGCTTTAAAGACAAAAAGCGCAGAGATAACCAAGTTCTTTACCTCTGAAAAGGGCCTGGCAAATAAACTCAATGACCTGATCACATCATATACAAAAACTTCAGGGGTAAAAGGTCAGCGCGGAATACTTATAGATGTGGCAGGGCTCAAATCCACTTCATCTGAAAACGAAAACAGCATATACGATAAAATGAAAAGAATAAACGATAACATTCGTTTATTACAAGAACGCCTGAAGAATGAAGAAAGCAGGCTTTGGAGACAGTTTACAGCTATGGAAACTGCAATTCAAAGGCTAAACGAACAGAGCCTTATGCTGATGCAGTTCACCAACTCTAGATACTAAGAAAGGGGTAGGCTTATGCAACATGCAAGTGTTTTAGAACAATATAAGATGCAGTCCCTGGAAACGCTTACAAGCGGTGAAGTTATCGTCAAGCTCCTGGAAGAAGCTTCGAAACAGCTGAGCATTTCAATATTTCTCATCAATCGTGACAATGCTGCAAAGGCATACGATTGTGTTTCAAAGGCTCAGAGGATTATATCAACCCTTAACCATTCATTGGATATGAACTACGCCATATCCATTGAGCTTAGGGATTTATATAACTTCATGTTTGACAGCTTGGGTAAAGCCATTGTAGCAAAGGATACCGGACTCATTAAAGATATTCTTTCACTGGTAGATGATTTGAAAAATACTTTTAAAGAAGCCGATAAACTGGCACGTGTGGGTAATAAGAATCATGGATAGTATATATAATATAAAAATCGAACTCTTAAAAAAGTGTCTTGAAATAAGTGAAGAGATATTAAGCAATGCTGAAAACTGGGAGAAGTTAGATGAGCTTCTTGATAAGAGGCTTGGGGTTATTCAAGAATTGCATGACTTAAATGATGAAGAAGAAAAATATACAGAAGCCCAGATCTCCCAGATAGACACTTTGATTAGACTCATTACACAGATTGACCAGGATGTTATAAAAGTTCTTGAGGAAGAACGGAAAAAGGTAATTGAGTCGTTGAAATCCAATACCAGAGAACAAAAAATAGCTGATTATGGTAAAGTATAGCGTATTGTCAACCTTATAGTAATTTTAGGTTGACAATTAGAAAAAACGTCTGCTAATATATGTAGGAGGCGTTTTTTTATGTCCACAAAAAATATGGTATTAAAAACACTTGAACAAAATAGAGGAAAACCCGTATCAGGTTCAATGATTGCTAAGAAGCTGAATGTTTCAAGGGGAGCAGTATGGAAGGCAATTGAGGCACTTAGGGATGAGGGCTATAAAATAGAAGCTGTTACTAATAGAGGATACATCCTTTCGGAAGAAAGCGATCTCCTATCTAAAGAAGGAATCTTCGTGAATCTTAAAAACAGCAAGATAAAGGGCGATCAGATTTATGTCTTTAGTTCCCTTGATTCCACCAACCAGCTGGCAAAGAAGATGGCTATAGATGGGGCCCCTCACGGAACAGTGGTCCTAGCTGATGAACAAACTAAAGGAAGGGGTAGACGGGGAAGAAGCTTCTACTCCCCTAAAGGAACAGGAATATATCTTAGCATTATTCTAAAAACCGATAACTTTGCTGATATAGGGCTTTTAGTTACCACTGCAGCCTCAGTGGCAGTATGCCGTGCTTTAGCTAAAATATATGGTGTTGAAGCAAAGATAAAATGGGTTAACGACATATATCTTAACGACCGCAAACTTTGCGGCATCCTTACAGAAGCCATAACTAATTTTGAAACAGGCACCATAGATAGCATTGTACTTGGTATAGGATTAAATTTTAAAACAACAGATTTCCCTGAAGAGCTAAACCAAACTGCCACATCATTGTTTAGCTCAGATGAGGAAATTAAGGATAAGAGGAATAGATTGGCAGCAGCTATTATAGATGAAGTTTTAGATCTGTGTGAGGATCTGAACAGTGAAAAGTTTATCTCAGAATACAAACAAAGAAGCATGGTAATAGGAAAGGATATCTCTGTCTATAGAGGAAATGATCAGTTTGATGCAAAGGCAATTGATATTGATAGCCAAGGAGGACTGGTTGTTCTAAAGCAAGACGGAACTGTTGAAGTATTGAACTCTGGAGAAATAACGGTTAGATTTGGAGGCTTAAATGAAAACTAAGAAACTGATTTTGTGTGCATTCTTTGCAGCTTTGACAGGAGTATTTTCAGTAATTTCTATCCCCCTGCCCTTCTCACCCGTTCCTATAAACCTTGCAACCTTATCGGTGTTCTTAGCAGGAGGATTGCTTGGAGCAAAATATGGGGCAATTAGTATGATTATCTACGTCTTCCTAGGTGCTATAGGTGTTCCTGTGTTTCACAGCCTGACCTCAGGTTTGGGAATACTTACTGGTCCTACTGGTGGATATATCATAGGCTATATTTTAGCTGCATTTATAATAGGTATAATTTATAGTTCAGCTAGACACCTACTATTAGCTCTTTTAGCAGGTATAGTAGCCTGCTATGCTTTAGGCACCCTATGGTTTATCTATCTTACAGGGGTAAATCTCTGGTCTGCCCTGCTCATGTGTGTCATACCATTTATACCTGGCGATCTATTAAAGATACTGGTAGCACTGCTACTGATTAAAAAGCTAAAAAGATATATTGACATTTATTAATCACTTATTGATCTATCATAAAATACAAATCTGTTCTTGCGCTGAGATTTGGCTTTGTACATAGCCAGATCTGCATTGTGATAGAGTTCCTCGAAGGTGTCTCCATCTTTAGGATATATAGCAATGCCCACGCTCGCCGTAATATTATGCACGGTATTAATATATCTAAGGACCCTAGAGACTTTGTGGGCTATAATATTTTCACTTTCTATATTCTTAATCAGAATCATAAACTCGTCTCCGACAATCCTGCCTATTATATCAGTATCTCTGAAGCTGGCTTTTAAGATATTGGCGGTATCTCTTAATACCTGGTCTCCATATAG
>JAAYHT010000020.1 GCA_012735285.1 Clostridiales bacterium
ATACTATTAGATGCATTAGGTAAGGGATAAGTAAGATGATTATTGATGCTCATGCGCATTGTGATAATACAGAATGGTTAGGATATATTGACTCTCCTGACAGGATTGTTAGTTTAATGGATTTATACGGCATAGATATGGCTGTTATTAGCTCATATAATGACGCACCAGACCTTGAAGGTAGGGTGGTAGATTATATTGACCAAGGGGCTAAAAAATATCCTGACCGCTTGATCCCATTCATTCGTGTAAATCCTGCACATGGAGAAGGCACATTAGAAGTTATTAAAGACGCTATATTAAATCGTAGCTTTAAAGGTATTAAGTTACGCTAATTATATACTTTCTGCCTTTGGTCAAGAAACAATGGAGATTCTTGATCTAGCAGCAGAATATGATGTGCCGGTATTGTTTCATTGTACCGAGGACGTTAAATCCGCTCCACTGTTTATGGGTTTTGCCGCTCAAAATGCACCGGACACTAAAATGATCCTTGCCCATATGGGCGGCTTCTTTTTGACAAAAGATGCAATCAATGTATGCAAACAAAATAGAAATATCTATTTAGATACATCAGAGATTCCATTTGTAGATGCAATTAGAGAAGCTGCAGAAGTACTTGGACCGGAACGTATTTTATTCGGTTCTGATCTTCCTACTGACAATCCACAATTCGAGATTGAGAAAATTAAGGCTGCCAATTTGGGTAAAGAAGCTGAGAACCTTATATTCTGGCAGAATATTGCAAGACTACTTAAGCTAGATTTGGAAGGGGCGGACAAATGAAGATAGATGCGCATATAAAGTTAGGTGATTGTTACACAGGGGAAACATATAGGGCAGATGATTATTTACTGCTTATGGAAAAGCATGGTATAGATTTGGCTATTATTTCACCCTATAAACCTCTATCAAATGATTTATCAGGAGCAAATGAAAGGATAGCTGAGTATATAGAAAAATTCCCTAATAAGTTTATTGGGACAGTAAGAGTTAATCCATGGCAAAGGGAAGAGGCCTTAAAGATGGCAGAACAATGGCTAGAAAAAGGCTTTAAAGGGATTCATCTTTTTCCATGGGAAGAAACCTTTCAAGTAAATGATGAGCTTGTATATCCCTTGGTGGAACTTGCTGAGGTACGTCAGGTGCCAGTGGTAATCGAAGCTGGATATCCAATTGTATCCCATGTAACCAAGATTGCCGACCTTGCATATCGTTATCCAAATGTTAAATTTTATATGACTAATGCAGGTCAACTTGATTTAAGTGGAGATTCAATTAATGATGTAGGGTATTTTATGGAGCTTTTAGATAATTTACATATGGGAACATCAAGTGCTGTAGCTTATATGTGGTTAGCTTCTTTAATTAAAGATGGAAAGATAGGCAAAAGAATTCATTTTGAATCGAATTACCCTTTCACCGATCCCTACATGGAAATATATCGGATAGAGACAAATCCTATAACAGACCATGAGAAAGAGCTAGTCTTCTTTAGAAACACTAAGAGGCTATTTAATCTATAAAGTTATAAATCAACAAATATAATTGGAGAGGTCATTAAATTAATGTATGATAAATTTAAAGAAAAAATATTAATGAAATCTGGACAAATTGCTCCTGAAATAGAAAAATTAAGTGATGATATTTATCATAATCCGGAACTAAGCTATGAAGAATACAAGGC
>JAAYHT010000164.1 GCA_012735285.1 Clostridiales bacterium
GTGTTCGGCATTAAGCAATTAATATATTAATTGCCGATGCTTGCAGAGTGGTTGTTTTCTTGCCATAGATAGGTTGAGAAAACAGCAAAAAGAGTGGTAACGCAGAGATTTAAAGTCTTTGTCTCTTAAATTGAGGCAAAGACTTTTTTAGTACCCTCAAGAAAGAAATTAGGAGGTAATAGATATGAAACTTAACGGATCACAAATATTGCTAGAAGTGTTATTAGAACAAGGAGTAGATACAGTTTTCGGATACCCTGGAGGTGCTGTATTAAACCTATATGATGCTTTGTATGACTATGGCGATCGTATACACCATGTGCTGACTGCCCACGAACAAGGAGCCGCCCATGCCGCAGATGGTTACGCCAGATCAACAGGCAAGACTGGGGTTGTTATCGCAACATCGGGGCCAGGAGCTACAAATCTGGTCACTGGTATTGCCACAGCTTATATGGATTCTATTCCAATGGTAGCAATCACAGGAAACGTTTCCACCGACCTGCTGGGAAGGGATAGCTTCCAGGAAGTCTATATTACTGGTATAACAATGCCAATAACAAAACACAACTTTATTGTAAGAGATGTTAGGGATCTGGCGGACACAGTGAGAAAAGCATTTTTTATAGCTCAAAGCGATCGTCCAGGCCCGGTTCTTATAGATCTCCCTAAGGACATAACAGCTGCAGAATGTGAATATACTCCTGCTGAACCTGTTGTTCCAAAAAAGAGAAATTCAATAAACCAATATGACCTTGATGGAATAGCAAAAACGATTAATGAAAGCAAGCGGCCGATCATGCTGTTTGGCGGCGGTGTAGTCTTGTCAAATGCTTCTGAAATTGTTGCAGAAACAATAGAAAAGGCTTCCATCCCAAGCTGCCATACAATAATGGGAACCGGTGTCTTGCCCTACGATAACCCACTTAATTTAGGCATGATAGGAATGCATGGCAGCGTATACTCATACCGCGCTGTACAAGAAGCTGATTTGCTTTTCGCGGTCGGTATGCGATTCTCTGACAGAGTTGCAACTAATGCTGCACACTTTGCAAATAACGCTAAGATCATTCATGTTGACATAGATCCTACAGAAATAAATAAGAATGTTAAAATTGATTACAGCGTAATTGGAGATGTAAAGACTGTCCTAGAGCATTTGCTGCCAAAGATAGAGAAAAAAGACCGCAGTGAATGGGTAAGGCAAGTAACTGCATTCCATTCAAATGAGAAGTATAAACCTGTAGAAGGCGATTGCGAGCTAAAACCACATCAAGTAATCAAAGACATATACGATGTGCTAGGTGAAGATATTATCATGACAACTGATGTTGGCCAGCACCAGATCTGGGCAGCTCAGTATTCACAGTGCAGCGATCCTCGCAAATTCTTAACCTCAGGAGGATTAGGAACCATGGGCTACGGTTACGGAGCAGCAATAGGTGCTGCAACCGGCAACCCAGGCCAGCATGTTGTTCATGTGACCGGAGACGGCAGTTTTCATATGAATTTAAACGAACTATGTACCTCAGTAAGCTATGAACTGCCGATAATTACAGTGCTGTTTAACAACACAGTGCTTGGTATGGTTTATCAATGGCAAAAATCTTTCTATAATGGCCGTTATTCCTTTACAGAATTAAACAGAAAAACCGATTACCTTATGCTGGCAAGGTCCTTTGGAGCCAATGGAATTCGCTGTGAAAGCCATGACCAACTAAGAAAAGCATTAGAAGTAGCGGCTAAGAATAAAGGACCTACTGTAATCGAGTGTGTTATGAATA
>JAAYHT010000165.1 GCA_012735285.1 Clostridiales bacterium
AGATATTGTAGAATACCTGCAAAAGCTTTTATAAAACATGGGAAGGTGAGAAAAAGAAGAAAGCTAAAATTTATCTTTGATTTTTACATATTAATTAATTATTATATAATTAATTAATACGATGGTAAAATTAGGTGTTTTAAATGAAAACTAATGATAGTATGGATTTCAAGCATAACGATATTAATGAAAGCTTTCAATCACATCATGTGAACAAAGAACTGCTAGCCAAAGTGATCGAGGGTTTTCCTTATCCGATTCAAGTATATACTTTGGATGGCACATCTGTGGCGGTGAATAGAACTTTGCTGGCAGAATATAATGTTAGTAGCCCAGACATGATAGTAGGTAAATATAATTTATTTAATGATCTTGACATTATCACATCGGGACAAATCGACAAGTTAAACAGAGCATTTCATGGAGAAGTCGTTATTTTTTCTGATGTGAAAGTGCCTCTGGAAGGAATTGCGAAACGTTACAGCATACATGACTTAGATGTGGAAGCAGTTTACCAGGACATTACCTTATTTCCCGTCTTCGATAAGGACCAAAATGTAGCATATGTTGCAGCGTTCTTGGTAAACAGAAGGATTTACCGCGGTAAAGAGGTAATTGAAAAAGCCAAGGAATACTTGGAATCTCACTGGAAGGAAGAGTATAACCTAGATAAAACGGCGAAAGTTGCAGGCCTCAGTAAAGCTCATTTCATCAAGCTATTTAAGAAGAATACCGGTTTAACACCTCATAAGTATTATATGAACTATAAAATTGAAAAAATAAAGGAAAAGCTCCTGGATACAAATCTTTCCATTGCAGAAGCTTTCGCTGCCTGCAACATGAATTACAATGGCCATACTGCCAGGATATTTAAAGAAAAGACCGGTCTTTCTCCTTCTGCTTACCGTAAAATATTGAGTCTAACCGAAACTGAAAAATGAAAAGAAAGAGGGGTACCAATGGTTAAGAACCCTGATAAATCATTCCAGCCACTTTTAGAAAAACAAGATATACTAGCTAGAGTAGTAGAGTCATTTCCCTATCCCATACAGATATTCTCCCTTGACGGAACGGCCTGTTATATTAACAAAGCAGCGCTGGAGATGATAGGCATCAGAAGCCTTGAGTCGCATGTGGGTAAATACAATGTTTTTGAAGATCCCGTTGTTTATAAACTGGGTTTTATGGAACAGGTGAAACAGGTTTTGACGGGTAAAACTGTATATCTTGTTGATTTCAATGCCCCTTATCGGGATCTTGTTCGGTATTTTAATGTAGTAGACAGGGATGTACAGATGATCAGCTCCGACATTACATGTTTCCCATTATTAGATGATAGTGGAACTTTCGATTATTTTGCCGTCGTTTTTATTCTTAAAAAAATATATCAGGGGAAAGAAGAGATCACATGGGGCAGGCAATACATAGAATCTCATTGGCTAGAGCCTTTTAACTTGGGGGAAACTGCCAAGGCAGCATGCCTCAGTAAGGCTCAATTCATAAGACTTTTCAAGAAACATCTGGGTGTAACACCTAATGAGTATTATATTAATTATAAAATTGAAAGATTAAAGGAAAAGCTCTTAGACACCAATCTTTCCATCTCACAGGCCTTTGCAGCCTGCAATATCAATTATAACGGGTATTCGATAAAACTATTTAAAAAAAAGGTTGGGGTTTCACCATCTATGTATCGAAAAATGAGTATGTAAATTTATAATGTACGCTTAAAATAAATAAACATTACACCTGGCTTTGGTTTACAGCCAGGCTTTTTTTATTGCAATTAAATTAATAACAATATTCTTACTGTTTATGAGCATATTATACCTATTTATACGATCCAATAGTTAATAAAATTATAGTAATAATCTTAACAAAAAATATTCGCTTGCTTTCATTATAAATAATCCCTCTAGGTTTGTCATAAATTAATACCTTGATTCGTTTTCAGTAACTATAGAAGTAGTTTTGACATTAGAAAGTAGTCAGTTAATCATAATAAAAACATCTGCACGCGAATATTAAACGAAGGATTGGAGGTGAAAAAATGAAACGAATTATTCCATTGGCTTTGTGCTTCTTACTAGTATTTTCATTTACTTTTACTCAACCTGTATTTGCGGAGATAACCACTATAACATGGACAGGAGAAGCTGGTGATGGATTATGGCATACTGACGGCAACTGGGATTTGGGACAAAAGCCGAATGACGGTGATTTAGTT
Organism: Clostridiales bacterium; assembly: GCA_012735285.1. Classification (GTDB taxonomy): domain Bacteria; phylum Bacillota; class Clostridia; order Peptostreptococcales; family Anaerovoracaceae; genus JAAYHT01. Next base: position 2,228 of record JAAYHT010000165.1, read on the forward strand.
ATCATCCCTGAGTCCGCAGATGTTGTATATGGAGGCGGAGTGACAAGTGTAAGACTAAACTGTGCAGGGAATCTGACAGTTTCCGATGGTGCTCTTAAAATCATCGGAGATTCTATGCTAACAAGCGGAAAGCTGGATGGGGCAGGAGATATCGAAATACTTGCTACCGGGAAACTTACCTGGAACGGAGGAAGTATAGAAGGCTCCGGGAAGCTAATTCTTAATCAAAGTGAGTTATTAGTATCACAACCTTGTTTAGAGCGTTATCTAGTAACTATAGGATCATTATCTAAATTATCTATTATGAGCGATAGTCTTAAACTCACTGGGGGCGCCGAAGGAGGAGGCGACTTTCCTATCCAGGCAGGTCAAACTCTGGAACTGGCTGGCAGCGGAAGCTATAACCTGAGCAGTCTCAATATTAACAATTATGGAACTCTAAAAGTAGCAAATACCTGCGAGTTTGTCCGGTTTAATTACGATTTCACACAGCAGAATAC
>JAAYHT010000166.1 GCA_012735285.1 Clostridiales bacterium
AGGGTAGAGAATTTATGAACACAATGCTTATGATACTTGATGGCTTCGGAATAAACCCTGATCCGAATTCAAGTGCTATTGAAAGGGCTAAAAAACCTTTTATAGATAAACTTTTTAAAGAATACCCAAATACCACTATTTCCGCATCTGGCCTAGCAGTAGGACTTCCAGAAGGACAGATGGGAAATTCAGAAGTTGGACATTTGAATATAGGTGCGGGTAGGGTAGTATATCAGGAGCTTACTAGGATAACAGAAGATATTAAAAACGGTTCTTTTTTTGATAATAAGGTTTTAAACAATGCGATAGAACATGTAATTAAAAATGATTCTTCATTACATCTGATGGGCTTAGTGTCTAATGGAGGAGTACACAGCCATATCGAACATCTCTTCGCATTGATAGATCTAGCTAAAGCTAAAGGATTGAAGCAGGTGTTCATCCATGCTTTCCTAGACGGAAGGGATGTGCCTCCTAGGAGTGCTTACACCTATTTGTCCCAACTTAGAGAATATATCGATGAAGTTGGCCTTGGAGAGATCGCCACCATATCAGGAAGATACTATGCCATGGATAGGGACAGGCGTTGGGAAAGGGTTAAAAAGGCCTACGATGCCCTTACCCTCGGGGAAGGAAGATTTGCATCCTCTGAAAAAGATGCAATAGAAAAAGCCTATAACAACAATGAAAACGATGAATTCCTACTTCCAACAGTTATAATTAATGATAATAAACCAACTGCAACTATTAATGATAATGATTCAATAATAATGTTTAATTTCAGACCTGATCGTGCAAGGCAGATAACCAGAGCCTTTGTAGATGATACTTTCAACGGGTTTGAAAGAACCAAAAGACCTAAAAACTTATGCTATATATGCATGACAGAGTATGATGCTGAAATGCCAAATGTGCAAGTAGCTTATCCAACTCAGTCGCTAAAAAATACCTTGGGAGAGTATTTGGCAAATCTTAACCTTCGCCAATTGCGAATAGCGGAAACTGAAAAGTATGCTCACGTTACTTTCTTTTTAAACGGGGGAATTGAAGCACCCTTTAAAGGAGAAGAAAGAATATTAATTCCTTCACCGAAAGTTGCTACTTATGATTTGAAACCCGAAATGAGCGCCTATTTGATTACTGACCGTGTTGTGGAAATAATTAAGGAAAAAAAATACGACTTTATTATCCTAAACTATGCCAATCCTGATATGGTAGGACATACAGGAGTAATGGAAGCAGCCGTCAAGGCTATAGAGGTGTTAGATAAATGTGTTGAAAGGGTAGTTAAGGCACTGAAAGAAGCGGGGGGACAAATGATTTTAACATCTGATCTTGGTAATGCAGATTGTATGTTTGATGAGCATGGAAATACCGTAACTGCCCACTCATTAAATCCTGTCCCCTTATTAGTAATGTCAGATAGGCCGGTAAAACTTGCCGAGGGTGGTATTTTAGCAGATATCGCTCCTACCCTATTAGATCTTGCTAATATAGAGAAACCGAAAGAGATGACCGGTAATAGCTTGCTCGGATAGAGCTAGTTTTCTATGCCTACTCTAGCCTCTACACCTTGATTGTAGTAGTGCTTTATCTCTTTCATTTCTGTTACAAGGTCTGCAATATCTATTATTTCCTGAGGTGCATACCTTCCTGTGAGTATCACCTCAGTTTTTTCTGGCTTTTGTTTGAGTAGATCTAACACATCTTCTAGCTTTAGCAAGTTAAAATAAAGGGTTGTATTTATTTCATCAAAGACTACCATATCGTATTCCCCTGATAAAAGAACCTCTTTCATTCGTTCAAAACCTTTGCGGGCCTTCTAATAATCTTCCTTTGAGGGTTCCCCTTTTATAAAAGTGGGGTTGCCGAATTGCTCCATGGTAAGGTTTTTAAAATAATCCCTTGCCTTTAACTCACTGTAATTTTGCCCCTTCATAAACTGACCAAAGAATACCTTGCCACCGGCACATAGGCATCTTAAACTAATACCTAGTGCTGCAGTAGTC
>JAAYHT010000167.1 GCA_012735285.1 Clostridiales bacterium
AAATAGCTCAAATCCTGTTTTACCCTATCTAATGGTAAGACTCTAACACCTCGATCGGCTGCCGAAAGACAATAGCTACATGAAAAAGGACATCCTCTTGAAGATTCATAATAGATGATCTTATCAACTTCGCTTACCAGAGATTTATATGGGAACGGCACGCTTTCAAAGTCTACAGGGCTGGCTTCTGCATTAGTGTAAATTCCACCGTCATGACGATATATCAATCCCTCTATTGTCTTAATCTTCTCCATATTATTTTGGGATATGGCCTCTAAAAGGAGAGGAAAATTCTCCTCCCCTTCCCCTGTTAATATATAGTCGATGCCCTTATTATTTACAATTAAATCGTATACCTGATAGCTTACCTCGGGACCCCCTAGGATAATAATTAAATTAGGTTTTGCTTTTTTTAGATCATCAACTAAAGAGAGGGTCCTTTCAATATTCCAAATATAGCAAGAGAAACAGATAATATCATACCCATCTCGAATCAGTTCGCCATAAATATAGTCATTATCATTATTAATGGTAAACTCTTTAAGATATAGGTCCTCATGGTAATCTTCACAAACAGCATACAGATATTTTAAAGCCAGATTCGAGTGTATGTATTTTGAGTTTAAGGTAGTCAGTAGAATCTTCATATTCCCTCCTACTCAAAAGGGAGGCTTAGAGCATTCTCAGCCACTCATCCTTAAGCATTCCAGAGTTTTCTTTTGCTATAGCTATTTGTTTTAGCAATAGTTCTTTATCATCAGGCAAATCACCTTTCAGTGAAAGGTAATTTGATGCATGATTACTTCTAAAAACACATCTTTTCTTTACATTTATATTTTCTATCATCAATTCCGTTTCTAATAATACTTCTTCCGGTGAAAGGAGTTGAAATCGATTTGCTCTAATATCATCATATAACTCTGTTCCCGGTTCTATCATCAGGGTCAATAGCCCAACATATGAAGGCTCCATCATGCTAATCATCTTTCCGGTTTCTATGGCATGCTCTTTCCATCCTGTCTTACCTGCTAAGCCGGAAATGAAAGTAACAGAAGCCTTTATACCGGCATCTTCTATTTTACGCACCGCATCTATTATCTGCTTAGCAGTAGCCCCTTTTTTTATATCCTTTAATACCCTGTCACTTCCTGATTCGGCGCCAATGTAAATAATTCCTATACCTTTTTCTCTTAGCGCCTCAAGTTCCGGTTGACTTTTCCTTAAAACATCAAGGGGGGAGCCGTAAATTCCCACTCGGTTGCACTCTGGGAATAAATTATTAATTGTATCAAGTATAGCCAAGAGCTTTTCATTAGGAAGTACCAAAGCATCTCCGTCCGCAAGGAATATTCGCTCTACCCTGCGATAATGTCTCCTTGCCCACTGAAGAACTTCAACTATTTCTTCATAGGGTCGAATTCTAAATTGATCATCTTTATACATGCCGCAAAATGTACACTTATTATGAGCACATCCAATTGTAACCTGCACTATTAAGCTGTTAGCTTCACTTGGAGGTCTGTATACACTACCTTCATACCTCATAGATTACATCCTCTCCGGAGCTTCCATGCCTAGTAAATGCAAGCCGTTTTTAATCGTTTGTTTTGTGGCATATACTAACAATAATTTAGCTCTTTTCTCTGCCACATCATCAACTAGGATATGCTCGTTATGATAAAAGCGGTTAAATCCCTGAGCTATATCAACTATATGCCTTGTTACTATAGATGGCTCATACTTTTCTGCAGCTTCAAGAACAACATCAGGAAAAGCATAAATCATTTTTGCAAGCTCGTGAGCACTGTCACTGCTAATATAGTTCATATCTAACTCTTCCATATTTTCTAACGCATAGTCAAAGTCGTCTCCTGCATTCCTTAGCACGCTGGCTGCCCTTGCATGGGTATACTGCACATAAGGTCCGGTTTCCCCGTCAAAGTTCAAAACCTTATCCCATGAGAACACATAGTCTTTGATTCTATTGTTAGAAAGCTCATTGAAGATTACTGCGCCTATTCCTACCTGTTTAGCAGTAACATCTAGGTTATCTGTGTTTACATTGATCTCAAGAATTATATTTTTAGTTTGTTCAACAGCTTTGTTCAAGACATCTTCTAAAAATACGACTCTACCATGCCTTGTAGACATAGTTCCATCTTCTAAGCTTACCAGTCCAAATGGTACGTGGACGCAATCCCTTGCCCATTCATATCCCATTAGCTCTAGGATTTGAATCCATTGCTGGAAATGAAGATTCTGCTGTGAAGCAACTACATATATGTTTTTATAGAAGTCATAGTGATCTTTTCTATAAATAGCAGCTGCAATATCTCTAGTTATATAAAGGGTAGATCCGTCTTTTTTCATTATCACTGCGGGTGAAAGATTATACTCTGATAGATCTACTATATGGGCGCCTTCGGATTCAATCAGAAGATTTTTTTCACGCATTTTATCTATTACAGGTTTCATCTTATCCGAATAAAAACTTTCACCAGCATAGGAGTCAAATTCAATACCCAGCATTTCATATACTCTGTTGAATTCCTTGAGGCTCTCATCTCGGAACCACTGCCAGAGTCTTACTTCTTCCTCTTCTCCGTTTTCCAATCTAGTAAATGTTTCTCTTGCTTCGTCTTCTAAAGATGGATCCTTTTCCGCTTCTTCATGGAACTTTACATAGTATTCAAGCAAGGTCTGTATTGGGGCTTTCTTTACGTCCTCTTCTTTCCCCCAGCGTTTATAGGCTACAATCATCTTTCCAAACTGTGTTCCATAGTCACCTAGATGATTGATTCTCACAGTCTTATAACCTAAAAAATCATATATTTTATAAATCGAATGACCTATTACTGTACTCCTAATATGTCCAATATGAAATGGTTTTGCAATATTAGGTGAGGAATACTCGACTATGACTGTACGATTCTGTCCAACGTCACTGCTTCCATATCTATCTTTTTTGTCTGCAACTTCTTTTATGACTTCAGACATAAAAGCCTTTCTATTTAAAAACATATTTACATATGCGTTAACGTTCTCTATCTTTTCAAAAATTGAGTTATCATCAAGCTTTTCAGCAATATCTTTCGCTATAATTGCCGGTGATTTCCTCATAACTTTTGCAAGGCGGAAGCAAGGAAAAGTATAATCACCGAGTTTGCTGTCAGCTGGCACCTCCAACATGCTCAAGATTTCATCCTTATCCAGTCCTTCAACTATTTTTGATAGTTTTTCTGCAATGCTTTCTTTAAAATTTATCATCTATATCCTCCTCTGTAACAACCTTTATGTCATTTTTACGCAACAATTGTGTGAAAATCCCATCGCCATCAACCAATTTCCCTGTAAATGTACCATCATAGATCCTATTAACACCACATGAAGGGCTTCGAGATTTTAAAATTGCTAATTCTATTTTCTCACCCGATAATTCTGCTCTTCTCTTGGCTTCATTTAAAACATTCTCGGCACCATCAATGAAAAATTTTGTTACATCTTCGCCTTTGTTATTATAAACTTTACCATTACGGATCTCCGATGGAAGTCTTGGTATAGGTAGACCTCCTG
>JAAYHT010000168.1 GCA_012735285.1 Clostridiales bacterium
AATTTTATAAAACACAAAAAGATTGGTAGGAGGGTAAGGTTGCGGCGAGCACAAAGCGAAAACCGTTTAAAAGTACCGAAAAAACCTTCACCATAAAAACGCAGATGGAAAAGGTTGACTATTCAGGCACCTTTACAGGTGTACTTAATGTTGTAGAAACAGGTAAAGATATATTGATGATACAACTGTGGTTACATTTGAAAAGGATTTTGGCGATGGCTCTTATTATAAAATCGTTTGTTCAAATAATGAAACCGGGAGTACCTATATTAATGGCAGCTATTTCGTGCGGTGCTCGACAGGCGAGGCGAACATTGCTGGCGCCGATTTCAAGTTTTCTGCTGACGGAAGCTCCTTCACATCCGCGATGAAAGATCACAAGGGTAATATATGGGGCAACATTAGTGCGCAAAAAATTGATAGGCTTTGTTAATTATGGACAGACTCGAAACCTATACGAAATACACCATAGTCATTAACACTTACGCGGGCAAGAAAAAGATCATCGTGGAAAAGAGCATTACACAATGAACCCCATACAAAATGACTGCTGTAAGCGGTGTGACAATCTATTGTTCTGCCCCAAATGCGGATCTCCTACCAAGCCTGACGCATATTATTGTAGAATATGTGGCTTAGTTTACAAAGCAAATGAAATGCCATCTGAGATTTAGCTCATTTAATAATTCTCAGTATGTTGCTTTTAGAAAAAAAAGACTTTCTGTGAATGTAAACGTAAAAACGAGGCTCCCTACGTTATTATTTCGTAGACAGCCTCATTTTTTCACATCCATCGCCAATCCACAGTGAATTTGTCCTCGTAGATGGTGGCGAATTGGGTTTAAATATGTCAACGAAAGCCAGTATCGGTCACGGTCGAACTAATAATAAAAATCGCCTTGTTTACCGAATACAAGATAGTATTATTGAAATAGGTTAATGTAGAGGATATTATGTGGTATATAATAAAACTATAATTTGCAAGGTCTTTTAAATAAATCATATTTGGGGTCTTGTCAATATATTGTAAAGTTTGAAAGATAAACTGAGAAACGGGGTGACTATAATGGATCAGCAGGAGCTTGAAAGATATTTTCGATCATTAGACCGCTCTTTTTTTGTTGAAAATGATATGAAAAAATACGCATATCTAGACGCGCCTTTACCCATAGGATTCGGACAAACCATCTCACAGCCCAGTCTTGTGCTGGAAATGACGAAGATATTGGCACCAGAAAAGGATAGCAAGGTGCTGGAGATTGGAACTGGATCAGGCTTTCAGACAGCTATTCTTGCAAAAATATCAGATAAAGTATACACAGTTGAGAGAATTGAAGAATTAATGGAAAAGGCTAAGAAGAGGTTAGAGGCATTAGAATTTTCAAATATTTATTTTAAAGTTGGAGACGGAAGTGTGGGATGGGAAGAATATGCTCCCTATGATAGGATTATGGTAACTGCAGCAGCAGGTGTTTTACCGGAAGAATTGGTTAATCAATTGGCAACTGGTGGTAGGATGGTTATTCCGATTGGTCCACCAGGTTCGCAGGAACTCAAGCTTATTACTAAGAGAGATGACGGTAATATAATCACCAAAACAGTGGAAATGGTTAGATTTGTAGAACTTAAAGGGCAATATGGTTGGGAAGAATGAATATTAGATATTTGCATGAGATTTTATCTCGAATCGAAGAGATAAGGATAATCGGAAAAACCACTAAGGTGGACGGTGTCATCTGTAATGTTATGGGAATAGTTCGCTATGGAACAGAAATGCGGCTTTTAATTTTGCAATATAATGAACTTTTCGAGCAAGTTTGTGAAGAAAGGGAAGCAGAAGAACTGTGTAATGATATTCCGAGTATGCCCCTAACCAATAGGATGAGATTGCGTACTGATGAAAGGATAGATGCAATAAATCCCTTCCAATCCGTATCAAAAGTATTCATAGACGAAAAAGAATTTGAAGTGTATAGTTCAGAATATCGACGGCTGAGTACGCAGGATTGGGATATTATATTGACAATTTCACGATTCCTAAATAATGGCTGGCAACCGGATGGAATTGGCTATCAGAATATTGACATGCTATTTCTAACCAGTTTGAAACTAGAAGGTGACTATGTCTCCATTCCGACTTTCGATGAGAAACCAAAGTTGCATTTTATTACAGCACCTAGCACTGTAGTTCACCAAGTAGAAAAACCGGTCACTTTGGTTATCGGAGGCAAATACCCAGATAAATTATTATTTTTGGATGCAACTACCAGTGAGGAACACTGGGTACAGATTAATAGAGTGTATTTGTTAGATATATGGGAGGAAATGGACAAGACCTTTGCTGACCCTAGAATTCAAGATCTGATGTCTTCTGAAGAGATTGCCCAGGCAAGATTAAATTGCCAGAAGCATCTTTTAGAAATTTGTCCCAGGGGTATGTACTTCCCAGTAATCGAATATGAATGTGAGGAAAATATTACTCTACAGTTCTATTCCAAATCTTTTCTTGATGCAAAACCTTTAGGTGGAAGTGGCAGCATGGCATTCTTAATTCGACCAGATAAACCTAGGGGTATCTTGGGATTAAAGCTGAAAGCTGCTGTTATACAGGAGCCGATTCCTGCAAATACATCCAAAATAGAAGCCGAATTATTTCAATGTATTTTTACCACTTCTGGCGATGATATTTTATTGGATTATTAGAGATCATGCAGGCTTTACTGACTTGGCAAATACTGATATTATTGAATGAATTAAGGAATACAAGTCTATATGCGGAGTGAAGAGATGAGAAAGAGACATGAAGTATAAAAATATAACAGATGCCAAGTTTATAGAGCGCCTGAATCGCTTTGTAGCACATGTAGAGCTTAATGGCAAGGTGGAAACAGTACATGTAAAGAACACCGGGCGCTGTAAAGAACTGCTTTTGCCTGGCAGCCGTGTTATACTTGCAAAAACAGATAATCCAGCTAGGAAAACACAGTATGATCTAATAGCCGTGTACAAGGATGGACTTGGCTGGGTTAACATCGATAGTCAGGCGCCAAATCAGCTAGTTAAAGAATGGCTGGACAGTTCACCGGAGCTATTTGGTAATATTACCTTTATTAAACCTGAATATACTTATGGGAAATTCCGCTTGGATTTCTACCTGGAGTGTGATTCCCGAAAAATTTTAATTGAGGTAAAAGGTTGCACTTTAGAAATAGATGGCATTGGATATTTCCCCGACGCTCCTACCGAGCGAGGGGTAAGGCATTTGTACGAGCTAGCTGAAGCGGCAGCAAAAGGATATGAATGCTATATCGCCTTCGTCATTACTATGCCAAGAGTACGGAAAGTACTGCCTAATGTGAAAACACACCCGGAATTTGGTAGAGCCTTGGATGCGGCAAAGGAAGTAGGTGTTAAAGTGCTTTACTTTCCCTGTAATGTTACGCCTGATCAACTGACTATCGCGGACCTTGTAATTAGCCCTTGATATTTTTATGCTATGAATTAAAGAATGTTCTTAGGGGAGGAATGAATTTGAAGCTTATTTCATGGAATATTGATTCATTAAATTCAGCATTAACAGGTGTTTCGGAGCGAGCCCTTTTAAGTCGTAAAGTATTAAATACCATAGTTGAATACGATCCAGAAGTAATTGCCTTACAGGAAACAAAGTTGCCAAGTGATGGACCTACTAAAAAACAATTAGAAATATTAAATGATATGTTTGTTGACTATGAGATTGTATGGAATAGCTCAGTAGAACCTGCACGCAAGGGTTATGCCGGCACCAT
>JAAYHT010000169.1 GCA_012735285.1 Clostridiales bacterium
CTTATCAGAGTTAAGAAAAAGGTTTATTGAGACCCTTTCATTATCAGAAGAACAGGTTATATTCCCTAAAGAGGCTGAATACTTTGTTGCTTTAGGGGCAGCTTTATTATCCGAAAAGCATGAAAAAAGAAAATTAAAGTCAATATTAAAAAAGCTTGAGAGTTTAGAAGAGGAAGAATTGACTGTCACCAACTATTTACCTGCTCTTTTTATAGATGAAAATGACTACAATGAATTTTTAGAAAGACATAATAAAGCGAGAATTAATAGAAAGGATTTAAAAGACGTTCAAGGTCCCTTGTTCTTAGGAATCGATGCTGGCTCCACAACAACCAAAGCTGCATTGATAGATAAGGATAATAATTTACTATATTCATTTTACAAAAGTAACGAAGGCAAGCCTATAGATGTTACTTTGGAAATGTTAACAGACTTATATAAAAAAATACCCGATGGCGCATATATTTCAAAATCTACTGTTACAGGCTATGGAGAAGGTTTGATCCAAGCGGCATTTAATGTTGATATAGGTGAAATTGAGACTATGGCGCATTATAAGGCCGCAGAAGCTTTCTTGCCTGGAGTTGATTTCATCCTTGATATCGGAGGCCAGGATATGAAGTGCATGAGGATTAAGGATGGAGCTATTTATAATATTATGTTGAATGAAGCATGCTCTTCAGGCTGCGGATCATTTATTGAAACATACGCAAAATCGGTGGATATGAGTGTTGAAGATTTTGCGAAGGAAGCACTTTTTGCAGAGTACCCAGTTGATTTAGGTACTAGATGTACCGTCTTTATGAACTCTAAAGTGAAACAGGCTCAGAAGGAAGGGGCAAGCATAGGAGATATTTCGGCTGGGCTATCTTATTCTGTTATAAAAAATGCACTTTATAAAGTAATAAAGCTTAGAAACCCTGAAGAAGCAGGGGAAAAGGTTGTAGTGCAAGGCGGCACTTTTATAAACAACTCTGTACTTAGATGTATAGAGAAGATATTAGGAAGAGAGGTAATACGTCCTGATATTTCTGGTATTATGGGAGCCTATGGTGCAGCTTTAATAGCTAAGGAAAACCATGTAGAGGGCGAAAAGTCAAGTATACTTAATCCAGAAGATTTAGATTCATTTGATGTGAAAATTTCAAATTCAAGATGTAAGCGTTGTGAAAACAACTGTCTATTAACCATTAATCTTTTTGCTAATGGCACTCGTTTTATTACTGGTAATAGATGTGAAAAGGGAGAAGGTAAGGTTAAATCAGAAAATCAATTACCAAATCTATATGAATATAAATATAAGAGACTATTTTCCTATGAACCACTAGAGAATGCTCCAAGAGGTGAAATTGGTATACCAAGAATCTTAAATATGCATGAAAACTATCCTTTTTGGCTTACATTCTTTACAGAGTTAGGGTTTAAAGTTGTATTGTCACCAGTTTCCTCTAAGAGTATATACGAATTAGGGATGGAAACTATCTCATCTGATACTGTTTGTTATCCGGCAAAAATTGCTCATGGACATGTTAAATGGTTGGTTGACCAAGGTGTTAAGCGGATATTTTGCCCAAATATTAATTATGAACTAGAAGAAGATGAGACAGCTCCAAACCATTATAATTGCCCTATAGTAGCGACTTATGCTGAAGCTATAGCAGGAAATATGCGTGATATTTTTGAGGAAAATAATGTAACTTTTTATCATGACTTTTTACCCTATGATAATGATACAAGACTTATAAACCGTCTTTACGATCTTTTTTCTGAGTTTTCAATTTCAAAGAGGGATATTAAAAAAGCGGTAAAGAAAGCCAGAAAAGAAGATGCTATTTTTAAGAAAGATATAAGAGAAAAGGGAAGAAAAACCCTTAGAATAATTAATGAACAAGGACTAAAAGGAATAGTCCTTGCAGGTAGACCCTATCATTTGGATCCAGAGATTAATCACGGTATAGACCAGCTGATAAATTCCTTTGGATTAGCTGTACTTACAGAGGATTCTATAGCTCATTTAACTGATCTTGAAAGACCAATACGTGTCTTGGATCAGTGGATGTATCATTCCAGGCTCTATAAAGCTGCAAAACTAGTGAGTAAATATGATAATCTCGAACTTGTACAGCTGAATTCTTTTGGTTGTGGACTTGATGCTGTAACAATTGAACAGGTAGAAGAGATATTGAAAGACAGCAATAAACTTTATACAGTATTGAAGATAGATGAAGGCTCCAATTTGGGTGCGGCGAAAATAAGGATACGCTCACTCAAAGCAGCAATGCGAGAGCGAGAAAAGAACAATATTAGGCCAGTGGAATATAAAGGCTCTTTCTCAAGGAGAATATTCACCGAAGAAATGAGAAAAGATTATACCTCATTAATTCCGCAGATGTCTCCTATTCATTTCCAGTTTATAGAGGCTGCTTTAAACTATGCAGGTTATAAGGCGTTGTTGCTGCCTTCTGTAGACCAGAATGCAGTGGATGAAGGTTTGAAATATATAAATAATGATGCTTGCTATCCTACAATAGTAGCATTAGGACAGATTATTAGCGAACTAAAATCAGGAAAGCACGACTTAAATAGAACCGCTGTATTTATGTCACAAACAGGAGGTCAATGTAGGGCAAGTAACTATATTTCCTTATTGCGTAAAGCCCTTGTAGACCTTAATATGGAACAGGTTCCCGTTGTTTCATTCAGCTTAAGACGTGGATTAGAGACAAATCCAGGATTTAAATACACTTGGGATTTAATAAAAAGAGCAGGTATAGCAACACTGTACGGAGATGTGCTAATGAGGATTTTGTATGCAACAAGACCTTATGAGGCAAAAAAGGGATCTGCAAACGCTTTGGCTGAAAAGTGGACGCAAATAGCAATAGAGAATATTAAGAATGGCAGCCTACAGGAGTTTAATAGAAATATTAAACAGATGATTTACGAATTCGACAACTTACCTGTACTCGATATTAAAAAGCCAAAGGTGGGTGTTGTAGGAGAAATCCTAGTAAAGTATCATCCTATGGCAAACAACTATATAGTCGATATTATCGAGAGTGAGGGTGGAGAAGCTGTAGTCTTAGACCTATTTGATTTCATACTTTATGGGATGTACAGTAAGAAATATAATTATCAAAAACTTTCAGGTAGTTTCTCCTCAATGGTTTTGAATATGCTTGGAGTATTTATTATAGAGTGGTTTAGATCAGGCGCTAGAAAGGCATTAAATAACAGTAAGAGATTTCATGGGCCTGCTCTAATAAGAGAAGTAGCTAAGAAGGCGCAGAAAGTTGCCTCATTAGGAAACCAATGTGGTGAAGGCTGGCTATTGACCGGAGAAATGGTAGAGTTAATAGACAGCGGTGTCAATAATATTGTTTGCCTTCAGCCCTTTGCCTGTCTGCCTAACCATGTGACGGGCAAGGGTATGATAAAACCAATAAGGGATTACAATCCTAAGGCAAATATAGCTGCAATTGACTATGACCCTGGTGCAAGTAACGTAAACCAATTAAACCGAATTAAGTTGATGATGGCAACAGCCCACAAAAATTTAGAAGAAGAACATCCTCCGCCGGAAGAAAAGCTGGTAGTTAATTCTTGAGATTAATATAGGAGGAGTAATTATGGGTAGACATGGAACCATAGCGGGTAGAAAAGCCGCTCAAGATGCAAAGAGATCGCAGTTGTTTACAAAATACGCTAGAGCAATTACAGTAGCCGCAAGGTCAGGCGGTGATCCTGAATATAATATAAATTTAAAGCATGCAATAGATAAAGCTAAAAGCATCAACATGCCAAATGAAAATATTAAAAGGGCTATTCAAAAAGGAACAGGAGAACTCGCAGGTGAATCTTACGAGCCCGGTAGCTTTGAAGGATATGGTCCTGGTGGGGTAGCTGTTATCGTAGAAGTATTGACGGATAATAGGAATCGCACCACATCGAATGTTAAACACGCATTTGATAAATATAATGGCAATCTGGGTGTTCCGGGTTGCGTTACATACATGTTTGAAAGAAAAGGAATAATACCTATTGAAAAAACAGATGAAGTTGACGAGGATTCATTATTTGAAACTGCACTGGAACATGGAGCTGAAGATGTAATAATTCATGATGATAGCTATGAAGTGCAGACAGAGCCACAAAACTTCAATGATGTGGAAGAAGCCTTAAAGAAGAGCGGATATGTTCTTGTAGAATCAGGTGTGGAATATGTACCTACTATGGAAACTACTCCTGGTGAAGAGCATATAGAAGATTTAAAGAAGATGATAGAAATGCTTGAGAATGATGATGACGTGCAAAAGGTCTATCATAACTGCGCTATAGATTTGACTGAATAGGTTATATATTAAAAAACCTCCGATAGTAGGAGGTTTTTTCAACATACCTTATAATCCAAGGAGACAAAAATGAAGGTTGTTGATCAGATATTAAAGTTTCGATCTGATAGGGATTGGGAACAGTTCTATAAACCAAAAGACCTAGCTATTTCTTTAGCTATTGAGGCTGCGGAACTTTTAGAGTGCTTTCAGTGGAAAACAGATGATGAAGTTGAGGCTTTAATAAAAAATCCTCAAGACAAGAAAAAAATTGAGGAAGAGCTTGCTGATATTGCAATGTATTTGTACCTTTTATGCAATGATCTTAATATTGATTTAGATGAAGCGATAAAAGAAAAGATCGAAATAAATAATAAGAAATATCCGATATCAAAATCTAAGGGAAATGCTAAAAAATATACAGAATTATAATAGTGATATGAATTATGTATACATTTTAGAATGCAATGATGGAACTTTCTATACTGGTTGGACTACTGATTTAGGGCGCAGAATTGAGGAACACAATTCAGGCAAGGGCTCAAAGTATACCCGTGGTAGACTTCCAGTAAAATTGGTTTACTATGAGGTATTTGATTATAAAAGTGATGCTTTAAGAAGGGAATATAAAATAAAGAAACTGTCTCATTTAGAAAAAATTAAGCTTAAAAAGTATCAAAAAATTTAAGTTGTTTTCCAAATATTTA
>JAAYHT010000170.1 GCA_012735285.1 Clostridiales bacterium
GAGTAAGATATTTCGGCAAGAGGATTAACAGCCTCCATAAGGGAAGGATAGAGCCGATTTTAGAAGAAATAGCCCAAAGGGATATGGGCTTGGAGATAAATACATCTAGTATAAGCAGGGGGCTTACAGAATTTCATCCTTCTAGGGAGATAATAAAATTAGCTGTTCAGGCAGGAGTTAAAATATTTACAGTGGGTTCTGATGCCCATGATCTTTCAACCCTAGGGGACTATATCGATGAAGCCCTGGATATATTAGATGAATTTGAATTACATAATTATATTTATGAAAAACGTAAAGCTTATCCATTAACTTAGATCATTTTTCTGAGTTTAACCAGTCTAGCAAGAGCCTGTAAGTGGGTTATAACAGCCAGCAGGATTAAAGCAGCAGGAATTAGATTCAAAAAACCTCCAAGCATTATGATAAACAAGCGGCCGTCTCTGTTTGCAGGTAAATATCTAAATATCCCGTCACATTCTTCCGGAACAAAGGCCCTGCCGGTAATAGCATGATATTTTTCTTTAATAAGCATTGACATGGGTATACCAGTCAGAACGGTTGCACAGATAATAAAAGCAGGCAGACTGTCTGTTTTCATAAGCAGCGAATAGGACATCCCTATAACAATAAAAAAGTCTGCATATCGATCTAGGATAGCATCAAAAAGTCCCCCGTAATCAGTTTTTAAGAACTTGAGGCGGGCGATTTCCCCATCAACCCCATCCATAATTGAACATAGTTGAGCCAACAATCCTGCAATAATGGGATTTCCGAAGGCAAAAATAAAAGCTGAAATAATTGCTAGGATAAAAGATAAAAAGGTTATCTGGTTTGGGGTAATCGAAGTTTTACTTAATATCTTAGTTATAGGTATGGAAAACTTGCGATTTATGTGTTTAGATATTGCTCCGTCCTTTGCGGGAATTAAAGACTTAAGTAATATTTTTTCCGCCTGCACATAGCTTTCAAGATCATCCACATCAACCCAATCTTTTTCTATAAAACAAAGTTTTACTTTACCCTTAGAGGCTAAAATATTTACAGCATCGGTTAGACCATATTGTTTGTTGGAAATAGCCTCTTTTAAGGCATTCAATAGTGCTCCTGTGCAAAGAAATAGGCCGCTGTCAACGGCATCGTAATCAGTAAGCTCTTTACCGAGTTTTATGGCTCTATCCCCTTGGGACTTAATCTTAGTAGATTCATCTAAATCCCAGACTTTTTCTAAGCGCTTGTCAGCTGCCAAAAGAATTTCCTCATCTGTAATATTGTTGCTTTGTTCAACAAAGGACTTAAAAACATCTGGATTAAAGATGTGATCAGCCATCATCATTATATACTTTTCGTTTTCTTTGTATGTCCTATTGAAGGTGTATGCAGAGACTCCATTTCCAAGCTCCCAATCGGGATTATCAAGATAAGTTATATTCACATTAAACCTTTCACCATTTCCAAGACAGTCCTGGATTTCTTTCTTGTAGCATCCGGTAACAATAAAAAAATCTTTGATGCCGCACTGGCGAAGGGAAAGAATATTTCGTTCAATTAAAGGAATGCCAAGCAGTTTAATGAGGGGTTTTGGCCCGCTAAAATGCGGGCGCATCCTGCTTCCTTCACCTGCGGCCAGGATGAGCGCTCGCATTAGCGCTCCCTCCTGCCCTCGATGAATTCTTCCACCATGTTCTTTGCTACTGAATCTGTGTACTGTTGGGGAGGTGATTTCATGGTGTATGCTGAGATTGAGTATAGGATACCGCCGATCTTGCGGTCTAAAGCAAGTTTCATGCATCTAATAGCGTCTATCATAACACCGCCGCTGTTTGGCGCATCTTCAACTGAAAGCTTGAGCTCCAGATTCAATGGAACGTTACCATAACCCCTCCCTTCCATCCTGATGTAACAAATCTTGTTGTCATTGAGGAAGGGAACGTAGTCGCTTGGACCAATGTGAATATCCTTAGCACTTAATGGTTTCTCTAGTTCTGCTTGTACTGATTGGGTCTTGGATTTTTTCTTAGATGTTAGTCTGCTGTGGTTGAGCATATTTAAGAAGTCGGTGTTTCCACCAAAGTTAAGCTGATATGTATGATCGAGTATTACACCACGGTTTTCAAATAGCTTTGTTAGAACACGGTGTACAATGGTTGCGCCCAGCTGGCTCTTAACGTCATCGCCGATAATTGGTATATTCTTCTCTTCGAATTTTTTAGCCCACTCCTGATCGGAAGCTATGAATACTGGCATGGCATTGATGAAGCCTACACCTGCTTCAAGGCATTTTTCAGCATAGAATTTGGCTGCATTTTCAGATCCAACAGGAAGATAGTTAATTAGGATTTCTGCTCCACTTTCTTTTAATACCTTTACTACGTCGCAGGGTTCTTCATCTGCAACAATAAATCTCTCGTCATCATCATAGTCCTTCATGTGTTCAGATACACCATCTAAGACATGCCCCATCTGAACAGTCACTGGGTAATTGGGTAAGTCTTTGTGGAAGATAGTAGTGCAGTTTGGTTTAGCAAAGATTGCTTCTTTTAGGGGTTTGCCAACCTTTCTTTTATCGATATCAAATGCTGCGACTACCTTAATATCTTTACACTTGTAGCCGCCTAAATCATGATGCATTAAACCAATTGCATTTTTCTGGTTCTTCGAGTACTTTTCGATACCCTGTAGTAGTGAACTTGCGCAATTGCCAACTCCTAGAATAGCAATTTTAATTTCGCTCACAACTATCACTCCTTTTCCATTATTTTTTTGTATAGCTAAATAGCACTTCATTTAAGAAGCACTACCTTCTCATTGAATAAAGTGAAAACATTTACTCGCATAACAGTAAGTGTAACTACTTACACAAAACAACAGCAAAAATAACAGTAAAAAATATTACATCCTGTTCATGCAATTGGAATTGAATTATTCTGTTTTAACTGCTGCATAATGAATTTAAAGAATTAAAAGTTTAGTAAGTTGTAGTAATAAGTCTTTTAGATCATTAACATTCTTAAGAATAATTTGCACGACAATTATATAACAACTCTACTTAAATTGTCAACATAGCTTTATTCTATGCATTTACATCCCGTATTGGCCTGTTAGGGGA
>JAAYHT010000171.1 GCA_012735285.1 Clostridiales bacterium
CTGTCAATGTGGTCTTTCCATGGTCTACGTGACCTATTGTACCAATATTGATATGTGGCTTACTTCTTTCAAATTTTGCTTTTGCCATTGTGGTTTTCCTCCTAAAAATGCATTTATAAGTGGTTACTGTATAGTAGGCTCGTCAGCCTCTTTCCAATAAAATTGCTAGAATATTCTTAAACAGAATTTTCCTGCTTAAGAATATTCCTTAGCAGCTGATGGAGCTGTTGAGCAGAATCGAACTGCCTACCTCATCCTTACCAAGGATGCGCTCTACCGATTGAGCTACAACAGCATATAACCATATTACACTTTTCACATTGTACTATACGCCTTTCAAGGTGTCAACATCTATTTGGTCAACTTTTTATCAGACTTATGTATCTGCATTTAAAAATTTTGCTTATTTTCTTTTTGTTCTCTGGATTGCATTATCTATTGATTTAGGTGATTTTCCTAAGCTTTTGGAGATTTCAATATAGCTTTTTCCTTGCATATATTGATTCCATGCTATGCACTCCAGATCACTGAATACTCTGGAACCATCCTTTTCAATAAAGTCCATGGCTTCTTTTATCAATACCAAAGCCTCTGGGTCATAGTTGCTGTCTGCAGACAGGGTCTCAGCCAGCGTACTTTTTTGCGACTCATAGCTTATGGGCTTGTTCAATGATACAGATGTATTTAAAGGGGCATGTTTCATACGTGCCGCCTGTTTTATTGCTGATAGTATTTGCCTGTTTATACATAATTCGACAAATGTACGAAAGGAAGTCTGCTTGCTATCATCATAGCTTTTTATAGCCTTAAAGATACCAATCATGCCTTCCTGTATAATATCGTCTCTATCTGCGCCTGCTATGAAATAGAGATGGGCCTTTGTCTTTGCTAATTCCTTGTATTTTCGAATCAAATATTCTCCCGATTCTTCACAGCCCTCTTGCGCGAGTTTGACTAACTCTTCCTCTGTTAGGCTGTAATCAAGATTAGTATTTTCCACTATTATTTACAACTCCTTTGTCGGTTAATCTCGTACATTAGGACAGCTGCAGCGTTAGAAGCATTCAATGAGGAGATTTTACCCTTCATTGGCAGTGAAACTACGAAGTCACTTTTTTCCCTTACCAATCTGCTGATTCCTTTTCCCTCACTGCCTATGATGACAGCAATAGGTCCTGTGAGATCTACTTTGTAATATAATTCCCCATCCATATCACATGCGGCAATCCATATGCCTAACTGCTTTAACTCATCGATTGTATTAGCTATATTCGTTACTTTAGCAACGGGCATGTATTCTACCGCTCCGGCAGAGGCTTTTCCCACTGTCTCAGTTAGACCCACTGCTTTCCTTTTAGGTATAATGACTCCATGTGCTCCAGCACCATCTGCAGTCCTGATTATTGCACCTAGATTATGGGGATCTTCTACGCTGTCAAGTATCACCAAAAACGGTTCCTCCCCCTTATCAGAAGCTTTAGCCAATATATCTTCGACTTCATAATACTTATATGGGGAAGTTTGAGCTGCCACCCCTTGATGTTTGGTTGACCCCGCAAATCTATCTAATGCTTTCTTGTCTACATACTGGATAGGAATCTTGCTATCCCTGGCCATCTTTTCTATTCTTTTTATAGAGCCCTCTCCGTTATTAATTACTACTAGCTTTTCTATCTGCCTATCACTCTTTAAGGCCTCTATCACAGGATTCCTACCAAAAATAATGCTCAATTCGCCCTTCCTCCGCAAACACGCCTATACTCTGTAAATTTGTAAGAAATGCCGTTTTCAGTGCAGGGTTCGCTTTCATAGACAAGCTGCCATTCATCGCTTTCATCTAGATTTGGAAAAAACTTATCTGCTTCAAACTCTTCAAATACCTTGGTTACATAAATAGTACCGCAATGATCCAGCAACTCTTTATATATGCTCTCTCCACCTATTACAAAAACGTCATCTAAATCGTAGTTTTCTAGTTCTTCGAAAAGATTGTCTATCGAACTTAGCACTGTGCATCCATCTTTATTACATAGCTTTCTCGAAAGAACTAAGTTTATCCTTTCTTTTAGAGGTTCTCCTCCGGGTAAAGATTCGAGGGTGGTTCTTCCCATAACAACTACTTTACC
>JAAYHT010000172.1 GCA_012735285.1 Clostridiales bacterium
GGCAGGTATAATAGAACAGATAGAAGAAAAGAAAATACTCGGAGAAACCCGAGAGTATTATATTTTAAGAGTTCCATATGGCGATATGAAGATAATGATTCCAGTTGACAGCTGTGAAGAAATTGGGATAAGATCTATAATTTCGCCTGAAGAGCTTTCCGAAGTGATTGAACTTCTGAAAGCTGATTCTACTGAGATGTCTGACAACTGGAACAGGAGAAATAGAGAAAACATGGAACTATTAAAAACCGGTGACATTTTTAAGGTTGCCGAAGTTGTTAGAAACTTAATCCGTACGGATAGGAGTAAAAAGCTATCTACGGGTGAAAAGAAGATGCTGATAAATGCAAAGCAAATATTGATCAGTGAATTTATATTAGTTAGTGGAATGTCAAAAGAGGAAGCAGATGAATTGATTGAATCGAGTGTATAGTATTTTTTGAAAGGAGGGGGGTGAGTATGGATGATAAGAAAGCTAATTAGGGGAATATTTACACTCTGCGGCGCTCTCCTCGGATACGGTATATCTTTTTTATTTAGAGGGCTTATTTTTGTCACTAATTTAGGTGATGTGATATCTCTCAATGAAACCCAACAGGATATTTTAAGTATTATATTTACTATAATAGGCGGAATTATTTTTTTTATTCTTGCACCGTATGTCGGAAGACACAGCCAAAGAGTTGTAAAAAATATCGAATCGGCTTTACAGAAAGTACCCTCCAGTGAGTTTGTAACAGGTACTTTTGGATTGGTAATTGGTCTTTTTTTGGCTTACCTTATAAGCCATTTATATTTAGGAATTAATTTACCATTTATTGGTACAGTTCTTTCAATTTTGACTTACTTATTATTTGGCTATTTAGGTGTATCTATTGCCACCAAGCGGGGCAAGGATATATTAACTACACTATCGAGCAGCAGAAGAGCTGCTTCTTCGAAGCAAAAAGGTAAGAATTATGATATTGTACCGAAAATTTTAGATACCAGCGTCATAATTGATGGTAGAATTGCCGATATTATGAAGACAGGATTTTTGGAAGGTAATATAGTAATACCCGAATTCGTATTAGTCGAACTACGACATATTGCAGATTCTTCGGACAACCTAAAGAGAAATAGGGGCCGAAGGGGACTTGATATTCTCAATAGGATTCAAAATGAATATGGCGTAGAGATTTATAACACTAATGATGATAAATCATTGGAAGAAATCCCGGAGGTAGATGTAAAGCTGTTAAAGCTAGCTCAAAACTTAAATGGCAAGGTAGTAACCAATGACTTCAACCTAAATAAAGTAGCTATGATTAAGGGGGTCGAAGTGCTTAACATTAACGAGCTGGCCAATGCTTTGAAACCTGTAGTATTGCCCGGGGAGGAAATGGAACTCTTCCTAATAAAGGAAGGGAAAGAGGACAATCAGGCAGTGGCCTATTTAGATGATGGCACTATGATTGTAGCTGAAGAAGGTAAAAAGTATATTGGAGAAACTATTACTGTTGTTGTTACAAGTGTTCTGCAGACTTCCGCAGGCCGTATGATATTCGCAAAGCCCAAAAAGGGGAAATAGTGGATGTATCAGAATAAAAGGATAGCTGTAATTGTTGTCGCCGCCGGTTCTGGTAGGAGAATGGGCGGCGGCATTCCTAAACAATTTTTGCAAATAGGAAATGAGATGGTAATAGAAAAGGCCGTAGCGGCCTTTAGTAATCATCCATACATAGATGATATATTTCTAGTTGTAAGAAAAACTGATTTGGCTTTTTGTAAAGATCTATTAATTAGGAGGAGAGGGCTAGCTAAGATAAGAGCTATTCTTGCTGGCGGTAAAGAACGTCAGGATTCAGTATATAATGCTCTTAGCCTAATTGAAGAGTTGATTAAAAGAAATCAGGTTAAGCCAGATGGGACAAAGATTGATTATGTGCTTGTCCATGACGGGGCAAGGCCCTTTGTATCTGCAAATGCCATTAGCAGATTGATTGAGGCAACAGTCACCTACGATGCTGCTGCCCTTGGAGTGCCCGTTAAGGATACTATAAAAAGAGTGGGAGGACAATGGCTCTTAGAGACCCTTGATAGAACTACTCTTTTTTCGATGCAGACACCCCAAGGCTTTAAGTTTGATTTACTTTTAGAAGCACATAAAAAAGCGAGGGAGGATCGCTATATAAGCACAGATGATTCTGCATTAGTTGAGAGACTGGGCAAAAAGGTATATCTCGTAAAAGGTGAGTATAACAATATTAAAATAACTACAAAGGAAGATCTACGTTTTTTACCAAGACAGCCAGAAAGTCAAGAACAGCAGCCACGGCAGAGGGAATATAGGACTGGGATTGGTTTTGATGTTCATGCTTTCTCAAAAGATAGGGAACTGGTTCTAGGTGGGGTTTCTATACCCCATAGCAGTGGACTGCTAGGCCATTCAGATGCTGATGTCTTAACTCATGGGATTATGGATGCCTTGCTAGGAGCTTGCGGGCTTGGAGATATAGGCTTGCATTTTCCCGATACTGAAGATAAATTTAAAGGAGTTTCAAGCTTAGAACTATTAGAATATGTTAAAGGGCTGGTAGAAACGGCGGGTTATAAAATATCGAATATAGATGCTGTTCTTATCGGTGAAGAGCCTAAAATAGCACCCCATGTTAAAGAAATAAAATCAAATCTTGCAGATGTGTTGCAGATAGACCAAACTAGGATTAATATTAAAGGGACTACAACAGAAAAAATGGGATTCTGCGGTAGAAAAGAAGGACTTGCTGTAATGGCTACCGCTACGGTTTATAACGAATAACCAGAGTTCCATTGCACTAGAGGGAGGAACTAGAAATTATGCGAATGTCAAAGATGTATCTAAGGACTTTAAGAGAGGTTCCGGCAGAAGCTGAGATACCAAGCCATATATTACTGCTTCGTGCGGGTATGATTCGTAAGCTGGTCTCAGGAGTATACGGATTTATGCCACTGGGAAAAAGAGTGCTTCAAAAGATCGAAAACATTGTAAGGGAAGAGATGGATAAAAAGGGTGCCCAGGAAATACTTATGTCTGCGATTCAGCCTGCGGAACTCTGGCAGGAATCGGGAAGGTGGTATGAATATGGACCTGAGATGTGGAGGCTAAAGGATAGAAATGATAGAGAATTTTGTCTAGGGCCAACACACGAAGAGGTCTTTACCGATATTGTAAGAAATGAAGTGGACTCATATCGTCAATTGCCCTTGAATCTTTACCAGATACAGACTAAATATAGGGATGAACAAAGGCCCAGATTCGGATTGATGAGAAGTAGAGAATTTATAATGAAAGATGCCTATTCTTTTGATCGGGACTGGGAAGGACTTGATAAAAGCTATCAAGAAATGTATGAGGCCTATGAAACCATATTTGATAGATGTGGATTAGAATATAGAGTAGTAGAAGCGGATACAGGTGCCATGGGAGGTAGTGATTCCCATGAGTTCTGTGCCCTTTCAGAATTTGGAGAAAGCGAGATTTGCTATTGTGAAAAATGCGATATGGCAGCAACAAGGGAAAGAGCCAATTGTGTAGACGATCCTGCTGACTCTTCTGAAATGCTTGAACTAGAAACTGTTAAGACTCCTGGTAAGAAAACTATTGCAGAGGTTGTTGAGTATCTAAAGCTGGATGAAAAACAGACAATAAAAGCACTTTTATTCGAAGTGTTTGACCAGGAGTATAAATACGTAGCTGCATTTATCAGAGGCGACAGGGAATTGAATATGACAAAGCTTATCAATGCCCTTGGTATACCTGAGCATGCAATACAGTTTGCAGATGAAGATGCAATGTCAAAAGAAACAGGATCTGTAGGAGGGTTTACAGGACCAATAGGTTTACGCAACTGTAAAATTGTCGTAGACAGCGAACTGGTAGGAGCTAAAAACCTTTGTGCAGGTGCCTGTTTAGCAGATCATCACATGATCAATGTAAACTATGGTAGGGATTATAAAGCTGATATCGTAACTGATATTAAACTCATAGAAGAAGGAGATCCCTGCTTTAAATGTGGTGCGGCTGTTAAGTTCGCTAGAGGTATTGAAGTTGGACAAGTGTTTAAACTAGGTACTAAATACAGTGAGTCTATGCATGCCTACTACAAAGATGAAAATATGAATGAAAAAGTTATTGTGATGGGATGTTATGGAATAGGTATAAGCAGAACTCTGGCTGCGATAGTAGAACAACATCATGATGAGAATGGAATTATTTGGCCTATATCTGTAGCTCCTTATGCTGTAATTATTACTATTGTGAATATCGGAGATGAGGTTCAAAACAATTTAGCAGAGCAATTATATCAGAAACTGCAATCTTTAGGGGTCGAAGTTTTGCTGGATGATAGAAATGAACGCCCTGGTGTTAAATTTAAGGATGCTGACTTAATAGGAATACCTATCAGGGTTACTGTAGGAAAAAAAGCAAAGGATGGCATTGTAGAGTATAAGCTTCGTTCTTCAGATGAGATTTTAGAAAAATCTGTTGACGAAGCAGTCGAATCAATAATTTCGTTGATAGAGTCAAAGGGCTAATAAATATATGAGAGTATTATGGCAATTGCTATACACTTTTTCGAAAATTGGCGCCTTCACCTTTGGTGGTGGATATGCGATGATCCCGGCGATACGTCGGGAGACAGTTGAGAATAGAAAATGGATAGATGAAGAAGGAATTGCCGACTGTATTGCTATTTGTCAATCGCTGCCGGGTGCTTTTGCAGTTAATGTGGCTATATTTATCGGTAAGCGTGTAAAAGGAATACCCGGTGCCCTTGTTGCTTGTTTCGGCATAGTATTTCCTTCTTTCTTAGCCATAACAATTATAGTGTTGTTTCTAAATCAATTCGAACAAAATGTGTATGTTATTGGGGCCTTAGAAGGTATGAAGGCCTCATCTGTTGCATTGATACTTGTTACTGTTTATCAGTTAAGCAGAAGTATATTAAAAAATGTAACAGGCTATATTATTGCAATACTATCATTTATACTTATTGTATTTTTTGATGTTAGCG
Source organism: Clostridiales bacterium (assembly GCA_012735285.1). GTDB lineage: Bacteria > Bacillota > Clostridia > Peptostreptococcales > Anaerovoracaceae > JAAYHT01. The sequence goes on from JAAYHT010000172.1 coordinate 5,037, forward strand.
CAATATTTGCAATAATATTAGGCGGATTAATCGGCTTTTTTGAATACAAGATAAGAAGGGAGAAAAAACAATGAAAATTTTCTCCATTTTCTTTATATTTTTCCGGGTAGGCCTATTTGGTTTTGGTGGGGGATATGCTATACTTCCTTTGATCTATCAAGGAATACAAGAACTTGGCTACATGAGCGCTACTGAATTTTCTAGGTTGGTTGCAATATCCCAAGTGACACCTGGACCTATAGCTATAAATGCTGCAACATATGTGGGGCACAAATATGAAGGGCTATTTTCCGCAATAATGGCTACCTTCGGAGTTGTGGCCCCATCAATTATTTTAGTTTTAATAGTTTATCATTTTATGAGTAAGTTTAAAAAGAGTGAGACTCTTAATGGGGTTCTAAAGGGAATAAGGCCTGCAACTATAGGGTTGTTAGGTTCCGCTGTAGTTTTTTTAGCGCAGGAGTCAATTTTTACTGGCTATAGCTTAAACCTTCTGCCTGCTATTTTTTGTTTAGTAACAGTTTTTCTTTGCGGTAAGTTTAGAATTCATCCTATTACGTTAACCATTGCTGCAGGAATTCTTGGAGCATTTATTATTAGATAAGAGAAGGAGGACCTATGAGTAATATTGTTAGGATTGAAATGGAAGACGGTGGAATAATCAGAGCCGAACTTTACCCTGATATTGCACCCAAAACTGTAGAAAACTTCATCGACCTAGTAGAAAAAGGATTTTACGATGGACTTATTTTCCACAGAGTTATTCCCGGATTCATGATACAGGGTGGTTGCCCCTATGGTAATGGGACAGGCGGCTCAGGGTATTGCATAGAAGGCGAGTTTAACGCAAATGGCTTCAAAAATGATCTAAAGCATGAAAGAGGCGTTTTATCAATGGCTCGTGCTATGGATCCAGATTCTGCCGGCTCCCAGTTCTTTATAATGGTAGCAGATGCACCCCATCTAGATGGACAATATGCTGCATTTGGAAAGGTTATCGAAGGAATGGAGGTTGCTGATAAGATAGTTAGTGTCAAAAGGGACCTTAGAGATAAGCCATTAGAGGATCAGACAATAAAAAGCATGAGCATGGAAATTTAAATTGACTTTGTTGTAACACTATTGTAATATTTACGTATACTAAATTATAGTAATGCATATATTACTATAAAATTGCAAACAGTTTCTGTAGAAGTTTATAGGACGTGCTTTGTTGTTATGCACGTGAAGAGGTATGTTGTATCATGAAAACAGTGATTAAGGACAAGGTTCTCGATTTTAAAGATAAGGCGATAACAAGAATAATTGACTTTAGAATCGAGAAGCTGAGCAGGTTGGGTAACAAGGCTCTGGCAGGAATAGGTGTAGGTTTTCTAGCTGTTGTGGTTATCTGCGGTGCAGTGGTGTTTAGCGGAGTAGAAGAAACAGAAGAAGAAGAACCCTTACCTGCAGTTTTGGTAGCTGAAGATACTGAAGAAGAGTCAGTTCTATGCTATTCAATACAGGTTGACGGAAAAAGAATAGTGACATTAGCTACTGAAGAAGATGCAAAAGCTGTTTCAGATAATATTGCTGCCCACTACCAAACTGAAGGTTCTGAAATCATAGAAATATCTTATGATGAAACTGTAGAAATTGTAGAAATTGAAGAAACTAATCCTGATATAATGACGGTCAGCGATGCCGTAAGCCTGATTATTACCGGTACAAAAGAACCAAAAACCTATGTTGTAGAAGAAGGCGATTGCCTTTGGGATATTGCTATCAAGAATGGAATGAACGTTGATGAATTGATAGCAGCAAACCCACAAGCCGATCCTGACCGTTTGAAGATAGGAACTGTACTCAATCTATTTGAGTTAAAACCATATATTCATCTAACACTAGTTGAGCAAATAGACACTACAGAAAATATCAAGTATGGTATTAAATACGAAGATACAGACAGTTTGTATAAAGGCGAATTAAAAGTTAAGCTGGCTGGTGAATACGGTCAAAGGCAGGTAAAGAAACAAATTGTTAAGCAAAATGGTGTAATCGTCTCTACCCAGGAACTAGAGTCCAAGGTAATATCCGAGCCAAAGGACCAAGTTATGGTTAGAGGTACCAAGCCTTTGTCAACATTAGTCGGCACAGGTTCCTTCGTAAAACCCATGAGTCATTTAGAAATATCTTCTGCCTTTGGTGCTTCAAGAGGGGGAAGTAGGCATCTAGGTGTTGACTTAAGAAACCCCAAAGGTACACCCATAAAGGTAGTTGATGACGGAGTAGTAACCTTTGCAGGATATCGCGGGACCTACGGGAATATGGTAATAGTATCCCATGGAAATGGGATAGAAACTAGGTATGCTCACTGTGATACTATGAGTGTCAAAGTTGGAGACGTAGTAAAAAAAGGTGACCAAATTGCTACGGTAGGAAACACAGGAAGGGCTACAGGTTACCATCTTCACTTCGAAGTTCGTAAAAACGGAGTACCACAAAATCCAATGAATTATCTTTAACCTTTGATTTCACATGTATAATAGGTTATAATCTTATGGCGAGTAAATGCTCGCCGTAAATTAGTTTTTGAATAAATGCTTGTCTAAGAAAGGAAAACCTATGGGATTTTTCAAAGACGTCAAAGAAGATATTCAGGCAGTTTTATCTAGAGACCCGGCGGCAAGAAA
>JAAYHT010000173.1 GCA_012735285.1 Clostridiales bacterium
GAAGATGAGTTTGACTATAAATTAGAAACTCAAGACGGTGAAAAGGCTATATTCAATGAGGATGAAGCCTCTTTTATGAAACAAGTCAGGTATGTTCTAAATCAAACGGCGACTGTTCTGTTAGTAATCTCAGTTTTGATCCTAATAGGTATTTTAGTATTGTTCCGCTATGACATAAAACACTTGGTACGCTTTGCTTACAAGTTAAGTGTGGGGCTATTTATAGTTTTTTGGTTTATCATCGCATGGTTGTTGTCTTCGTCTGCAATAGGTTCCTGGTATAATCGGGTCTTTACTGAGGAAATATTAGGCACAGACAGTCTGTTGTTACTGATGTTTAACCATGCCTTTGTAAGAGATTGGTTGATAGCCTTATTGGGTATTTCTATAATCACAATGATAGTTATCGGACTTATTTTATGGAGGCTGACAAAGCCAAGAAGGATGTTTGGTTAAGGGAGGAGATTACCAATGAAAGTATATGTACATTTAGCTAACGGTTTTGAGGAAATCGAAGCTACTACCGTTATTGACGTGTTAAGACGTGCTGAAATCGATGTAGAAACTGTTTCCATAACCGGAGATTTACTGGTTACCGGAGCCCATGGAGTTGGAGTAAAAGCTGATAAGTTAATTGACGATGTAAATTACGATAGCGGTGACATGATAGTATTGCCCGGCGGTATGCCTGGAACTACCAATTTGGGTAATTGCTCCAAACTGATTGAGCAGGTTAAGAAATATAATGATCAGAAAAAATGGGTTGGAGCAATTTGTGCAGCGCCTATGATATTAGGTGAAAATGGCTTGCTCGAAGGTAAAACTGCTGTCATCTATCCCGGCATGGAAGAGCACCTAAAAGGTGCAGAGCTTGGAAACAATAAGGTTGAAGTAGATGGAAATATTATTACATCTAAAGGACCTGGAACAGCAATGGATTTTGCTTTGAAACTAGTAGAAGTATTAAAGGATAAAGATGCGGTTAACAAATTGAAAGAAGAAATGCTGCTATCATGATAGACCTACATTTACACACCTATTACTCTGACGGGACCCTATCCCCCGAAGAAGTAGTAAAAAGAGCTGCAGAAAAAGGCATAAGGACTATAGCTGTGACAGATCATGATGGAATAAGGGGTATACCGGAGGCCCTGGAGGCCGGTGAAATATACGGTGTCAAGGTTATACCCGGCATTGAGCTGTCTGCAAAAGTAGATAGAGAAGATTTTTCAACAACAAATTACCTTCCATCTAGGGATGTATTTATGCATATTCTCGGTTACGGCATAGATATCAACAACCAGGAATTAAATCAAGAGATAGAGCATATACGTCAAAAGAGGGTAGAGCGAAATAGGGCATTGCTTGTTAAATTAAACTGTATCGGTTGCAGGTTAGATGAAGAGGATTTGATTAAGTGTAGCCGTACGGACTATATAGGCAAGCCTAATTTCGCTCTTGCCTTAACGCAAAAAGGATATATTAATAGCCCTAAGGAAGCCTTTACATCCGGAAAGTTTTTAAGACACCCCGAGGTAAGAGCCGTTCGCAGGGAAAAAATCCATGCAAAGAAAGCCATATCCCTTATTAAAAACGCCGGAGGCAAAGCGGTACTTGCCCACCCGATGAAAATAAGGGCATTAAAGGATAAAGAAGAGACATTCTATGAAGGACTGGAAGCTCTTTTAGATATACTTCAGGGTTGGGGATTAGATGGTATGGAATGCCGCTACAGCACCCATACTGAAGAACAGACTGAGGCCCTTGAAAAAATTGCACAAAAACGAGATCTGCTGACAACCTCAGGTTCTGATTATCATGGCCCAGATATTGATCCTGATATTGATATAGGGGTTTTTATATAGTTTTTATCTTTTCTTACCTGTGATCTGATTAATATCTATCCTGATAATAGTAACTGAATCTACAGAAGCTTCGCTGAAGGTGTATTTGTGACTGTCAACAGTGGCTACTATTGCATTTAGAGCTTTAACCTTTTCATCCTTGTCGGTTACTATGTTTGCCAAACCTTGACC
>JAAYHT010000174.1 GCA_012735285.1 Clostridiales bacterium
ACAGGCATTAACTTGTCAATATCATATACTTCTTCTATAAGTTCTGCATCCTTATTTTCCTTCGGGTTCTTATTATATATACCATCAATATCGCTCATTAAAATCAATAAATCTGCTGCCCACAGATTTGCAGTAAGTGCGCTGAGAGTATCATTGTCACCTATCTTTATTTCATCCACACTAACACTGTCATTTTCATTGATTATTGGTACCACTCCCTCATCAACAAGGGTAAATAGTGTATTTCTAATGTGTAGGTTTCTTGTATGGTCACCGAAATCATCTCTGGATACAAGTATCTGACCTACGTGAATACCGTATTCTCCAAACAATTCTTTATAGGCCATCATCAGTTCGACCTGACCGATTGCACAAAGGGCCTGCTTGTAGTTTATATCCTCCTTGCGGTGCCATTTATTTATTGCGGCAACACCACATATGCCTGCCCCTGATGATACTACGATAATGCGTTTTCCCTGCTGCATTAGATCATAGAGTTGCTCTACGATATTGTGCATTATCTCCATATTTATTTTTCCGTTATTATCAGACAGTGTATGACTTCCTATCTTAACAACTATCTTTTTACTGTTTTTAATTAAATCACCAATAATGTTCATTAGTCGCCTTCCTACAAATAAAAAATATTTTTACCCTGGTTAGGATACTACATTTATCATATTTATGCAAGCGGTCCAAAGGTCACAGCATTAGCCTGTACTGTCCAAACATAGGCAATACTACAGAAATTACAACTGTTCCGACAATCAGAGCTATGAGGACTGTGACTATGGGTTCTACCAGCGAAGTCAGGAGTTTAGTTTGTTCTTCAGTTTGGACCTCGTATAATTCTCCTACCTTGTCCAGCACATCATCAAGCATCCCCGATTCTTCCCCTACCCTTACCATGGATACAAGCAGGGAGTCGAACACTGGATATTTACTCATGGATTGGTTTATAGTGATACCCACCCTAACATCATCTAATACGTGATCTAAATACTGCCTTATATATAAATTAGGTATAACTTTTTTAGTGACATTCAGGGCATAAATAATCTCAACACCTGCATGTGTAAGCGATGACATGACCCTGCAGAACCTCGATATGTAAAGCTTATCTAACACTTTCCCTACAAGGGGCAGATTCATTATCCACTTGTCAGTTTGCAGTCTAAAACCTACAGAATTTGTTCTGCCATATTTTAAAATAGCTATTATTGCGATTATCACCAGAACAAATAGATACCAGAAACGCATCAATAAATTAGATATACCCATAACAACTCTTGTTAAAGGAGGCAGATCAGCGCCCATTTGCCCAAACATGTCTACAAAAATGGGAAGTACTACAATATTTAGGATTATTAGAACGACTATTGTTAAGCCCAGCAAGAATAGAGGATAAGCCAGGGCACTTTTTAATTTAGAGCTAACGGTAACTTCATTATCAAGTATTTTAGCTGCCCTTTCAAATGCATCCTCCAGCCTTCCGTCTTCTTCTCCTGAAGAGATAATGCTTACTATAACCTCACTAAAGGTTTTAAACTTTGCCATTGAACTAGAAAGGGTATAGCCTGAATGCAAATCTTTTTGAATATGTTCAAGTATTTTTTTAAGCCTACGATCCTTTTCCTGTGAAACTAATACTTGTAAACAAATAGACAAGGAAACCCCTGCTTTTAGCATAATGGCGAACTGGTTTAATACTCGCAATATATTCTTTTTATTTACCCTAACCTCATGGATGTCCTTTTCTAAAAGAGTTATCTAGAA
>JAAYHT010000021.1 GCA_012735285.1 Clostridiales bacterium
ACACTCAGGAAGCGAGTAAGCTTTTCTACCGGGTCTACTTGTTTCAAATATTAAATTAACTTCCGACATCTATTTCACCGCCTCTCTGACCAAACGCTCTATTTCTTCTTTTGTGCGTTTTTCAGTGACAGCAACTAGCCATCCTTTCTCTAATTCAGGATAATCCTTGCCTAGTTGATAACCCCCTAGGATATTCGCCTTTAATAACTTTTCATTTAATTGCTCAACAGGCTCTAAGCTTTCTAAAGCAAATTCTTTGAAGAATGGCTTATTGAACAAGGGTTTAAATTTGCCAGTCTCTATTAGTTTTTCATAAGCGTAATGAGCTTTCATCAAGGATTGTTCAGCTACTTCTCTTAAACCTTCCTTACCCATAAAAGTCATGTACATTGCTGCAGTCAATGCAATAAGGCCTTGGTTGGAGCAGATGTTAGAAGTAGCTTTTTCCCTTCTAATATGCTGTTCTCTGGTTTGTAATGTTAGAACAAAACCCCTTCTTCCTTGTTGATCTACTGTCTGGCCGATAATCCTTCCGGGAACTCTGCGCATATATTTTTCTTTCGTGGCAAAAAAGCCCAGGTAGGGTCCTCCATAACTCAATGGATTTCCTAGTGGCTGGCCTTCGCCTACCGCTATATCTGCGCCCAATTCTCCGGGGCTTTTAAGAATAGCAAGTGATATTGGATCTGTGCTTACAACAAGCAAACTACCATTATCATGCACTAGCTTTTCAACAGCAGCTATGTCCTCTATAATTCCAAAGAAATTGGGGCTTTGAATGAGTAGGGCTGCTGTATCTCTATTTATCTTTGCCTCTAAATCATTTATATCTAGCTGGCCGTCTGAATAGTCTATTTCTGTTACTTTAATCTTTTTAAACCTTGCATATGTTTTAAGAACTTGACGGCTTTCTGGATGTACACTCTTAGCAACTAAAACCTCCGAACGCCTAGTTGCAGCGCATGCCAACATAGCTGCCTCCACAAGGGAATTGGTGCCATCGTACATCGATGCATTAGAAACATCCATACCCGTGAGTTCACAAATCATCGTCTGATACTCGAATATGGACTGGAGTGTGCCCTGACTTATCTCAGGCTGGTAAGGAGTATATGCAGTGTAAAATTCCTGCCTTAAAATTAGCTGGTCTATTGTTACTGGAATAAAGTGATCATATGCTCCTGCTCCAAGAAAACACGTGTATTGATCGATGGTTTGATTCTTTTGAGCTATCTCTTTCATCTTTTTTATTAGCTCAAGTTCGGACATCGCTTCTGGAAGATTTAGTTTATCGCAATATACTTCTTTAGGTATGTCTTCAAAAAGCGCTTCGATAGAATCAACACCTATTTCTTTTAGCATCGATTCTTTGTCAGCCGCAGTATTACTAATATACCTCATCAATGGCCCTCCTCATCCATCAGCAGTGCCTCATACTTCTGCGGAGTTAAAAGTTCATCTAATTCGGATTGATTAGATAATTCAACAGCTATAAACCAACTGCCATAAGGGTTCTCATTAATTTGTTCAGGACTATCTAATAGTTCTTCGTTGACCTTAACCACCTTTCCTGAAACCGGGGAGAAGAATTCGGCCACTGCTTTTACAGATTCTACTTCTGCAATCTGTTCATTTGCATTAACCTCTTGACCTAACTCCGGTAAATCTAAAAATACGATTTGTCCCAGCTTATCTTGAGCGAAATCTGTTAAGCCAAGATATGCAATATTGCCTTCAACTTTAACCCATTCATGAGTCTTTGAAAACAGTAAATCATTTGGTACGTTCATCTTAATCCTCCATTCCTTCACCGGATTTTAACAATCCTGCATAATAGATAGATAATATTATTTCGTTTTTATTAATCCTTTTTATACTTTTTAGTATAGAAAGGTTTTTTAACAACTTGAGCTTTCAGCCTTCTTTTTCTAACGTCAACAATTATTTCCGTCCCTATTTCATTAAAATCTACATCTATTATAGCCATACCTAAATTCTTCTTTAATGTTGGTGAATAGGTACCTGTTGTGACAAAACCTATCTTTTCATCTCCTGAATAAACATCATATCCTGATCTGGCTATGCCCCTATCAATCATTTCAAAGCAACATAATTTGCGTTTTATTCCCTCTGATTTTTGTTTAGCAAGCGCTTCCTTTCCTATGAAATCATCCTTAGAAAGTTTAACAAAATAGCCTAATCCTGCTTCTAGAGGAGTAATGTCTTTATCTAATTCATTGCCATACAAAGGTAAGCAAACTTCGAATCTTAGAGTATCTCTTGCGCCTAAGCCAGCCGGTTTCAATCCCTCGTCGCTACCTGCCTGCATTATCATATCCCACAAGGTATCAGCATCTTCAGGTGCTATATAAATTTCGAATCCGTCTTCACCCGTATATCCGGTTCTAGATATTAGTGCTGATACTTCTCCTAGTTTAACACCCTCTTTGAATTCAAAGAAGCCTATTTCATCTAATTTTGTATCTGTTAGTTTTTGTAGTATACTTTCTGCCTTAGGTCCTTGAAGTGCAAGCAACGCGTATTTATCCGAAAGGTCCTTAATCTCTACATCACCAGCAAGGTTCGATTTTAGCCATTCTATATCCTTCTCAGTATTAGAAGCATTTATTACTAGCAAATACTTTTCATTGTTGTATTTATAGACCATTAGATCATCTACAACACCACCATCCTCATAACACATCGGAGAATAGTATATTTGAAAATCTTTCATCGTTAATATATCATTAGTGACCATTTTCTGAATAAAACTTTCTGCGTCTTTGCCCTCTATTAATACTTCACCCATATGTGATACATCAAATAGACCTGCTGCATTACGAACTGCCTCATGTTCCTGTATTATTCCTGAATATTCTACCGGCAATGCCCATCCACCGAAGTCGACTATTTTCCCTGACAACTCTAAGTGTTTTTCATATAAAGGTGTTTTTTTCATCTTTTTACCTCCTTAGATTTAAAAAAAGAGATAATAACAAATGCCATTACCTCTGTCATTAACCTGAGATTCCATTTACTAACCTCTCTTCTTCGGTGCCATTTTGCACTTAATGTAGTATTGCATGTTATATAAATTTCAACAGCACTTTTTTATGTACATAAGAGAATTTTAAATAGCGTAATTAATGATATTGTAAGCCTCTAATAAATACTTTGTCAATAATTATAAGTAAGAATAGTTTCTATATTTCTGCGTCCTTTGATGCATAATCATCTTAAATTATGAAACCCTATTAAAACAAAATCGGATATCTGGCATTCATAAAAATTCCACTTTTATTTTCAATAATATTTTCAAATTAATTACCCTTTCTTTGTACTTTTAATCTGAATAAAATTTATAAATATATACCCTTTACTCCTTTTATGTACACGCTTTTATAATAGAAGACTTGTGTTTTTTCTCCAATTGTTATATATTTTATACAAATCCATTTCTAAACAAATCCTTCGCTAAATAAATAGTACCCAACTATAGTTTGGTATTAGGGTGATAATATGACAGATTTCCAAATCAAATGTTTTTTAGCTGTTGCTTCTACTCTTAGCTTTACTGAGGCAGCCAATCAGCTTTTTGTTTCTCAACCCAATGTAAGCAGACAAATCAATTTGCTCGAAGAGGAACTGAATTTAACCTTATTTCATCGCAATACAAAAAGTGTAAGGCTGACACCATCAGGAGCAATTCTTTATGACAAACTAAAAACTTTGACAAGAGAATGGGAATATGCACTCACTCAGGCCAGAAAAGTAGCTAATAGGCTACACGGACATTTAACAATTGGCTGCGTACCTTGGGAAATAAGTAATAGTATTCTTTCTCAACTTCTCATTTCTTTTCAAACAGATAATCCAAACATTTCTGTTCGCAAAGAGCGAAATAGGCAGAACTTATTGATTGAAGGCTTAAAATCAGGTTACTATGATGCCATACTAATTACCGAACATGATATTTGTGGAATGAATGATACTGTTCAGCAGATCATATACTACAACCCTCTATGCATTCTCATCCACCGCGACCACGAACTTTTCGATATGAATGACCTTGAACTTTCTGACTTGGCTTCTGCTGACTTTCTGAGATACAATCCATGCAGTGTACCAATAGAAAAAGATTACTTATTTAAAGTTTGTAAGACCTATGGATTTTACCCAAATATTGTTTCTGAATTTAAAGACTTTGAAGAATTCCTATATGCTGCAGAAGCAGGAAAAGGGGTCTCAGTAATATGCGAAGAAACTGCGATCTTAAGCAATCCATATCTAAAACTTGTCCCAATTATTAGCTCATCTTTTGAAGGCATGCCCATGAAATTAGTGTGTAATAAGAACAATCCAAGTAAAGAATTAAGAGAATTATTTAAGTTCGCTAAAAATAGCTGGCATTGTGTAGTCCTCACATCATAAAACCATACATAAAATTACTGCAAGCAGTACAATAGCTGCTTTTTTTATTCTTATTATTTATTTAGTTCTGAAATAAGTGGACAATTATTATGAATAAATAAGAAGTATGTTCTATGTTAGTACATAAATGTGGGAATATTCAGAAAAGCCAAATATTTGATTCTATTTGATAGTTTTTAAAACTATCAATTTATAAATAACCTTATTCGACTTTTAAATAAAATAAGGAGGCATTGTGATGGGGGAAGTAGTTAGAAAAACTAATTCATCAACCGGAGGTCCAGTATTCGTTTATGTAAAAGACGGAAAAATAATCAGAATAACACCGATGGATCTTGATGAAACAGATGCACCTTCTTGGGAGATTAAAGCAAGAGGTCGCACATTCAAACCGCCACGGAAAACAACTGTGGCACCATACACACAAGGGATCAAGTCATTGATTTACTCAGACAAGAGACTTTTGTACCCTATGAAGCGTGTTGATTTTGACCCCGACGGTGAAAGAAACATTCAAAACCGTGGTATTTCAGGCTATGAAAGAATCAGCTGGGAAGAAGCCGCGGATATCATCGTTAAAGAAGTAAACCGTATTAAACGCGAAAGCGGTCCTTCAGCAATTCTTACTGAATGGAGCTCTCACCACATGTGGGGTAATGTGGGCTACTGTCTAAGCACCTATATGCGCTTTATGAACTTGCTAGGCTGTACATATGCTGACCATAATCCTGATAGCTGGGAAGGATGGCATTGGGGTGCAATGCATATGTGGGGATTCAGCTGGCGTTTAGGTATCCCCGAGCAATATGATTTGCTTGAAGACGCTTTAAAACATACTGAAATGATAGTATTCTGGTCATCTGACCCCGAAACCACTGCAGGTCTTTACGGCGCCTTTGAATCAACAATAAGACGTCAGTGGCTAAAAGATCTAGGCGTTAAGATGGTATTTATCGACCCATTCTATAACCATACTTGTGCTTTATACGACGGCAAATGGATAGCTCCAAAGATTGGTACGGACCATGCCTTGTCATTTGCAATCGCTTATACTTGGCTGACAGAAGGAACATACGACAAAGAATATGTTGAAAAGAATACTCATGGCTTTGATGAATGGGCTGAATATGTTTTAGGCAAAACGGATGGTGTTCCAAAAACACCCGAATGGGCGGAAAAAGAATCAGGTGTTCCTGCATATGAAATTCGCGCTCTGGCTCGCGAATGGGCTAAAAACAAAACAATGCTTGCTGCTGGTGGATTAGGTGGCTGGGGCGGTGCCTGCCGTGCATCACATGGTGTTGAATGGACCCGTGGAATGGTAGCACTGGCTGCAATGCAAGGTTTAGGTAAGCCGGGCTCAAATATTTGGTCAACCACGCAAGGCACTCCAGTCAATTACAATTTCTTCTTCCCCGGATATGCCGATGGTGGTATCGTTGGTGACTGCGATAATACTGGAGCAGGCTTTAAGTGGGGCTGGAGAATGTTCGACGGTAAAACAAGTTTCCCTGTATCCACAAATTTGAATACTGCTAAGGGACAACATATCCCACGACTGAGAACTCCAGAATGTATTATGGACGGGAAGTTAGAATGGAGAGGTAAAGGATTCTGTGGAGCTGACATACAGGATCAGTTACAAAAATACACCTATCCAGCTCCTGGTTATTCTAGAGTTAGAATGCTTTGGAAATACGGCGGCTCATATATGGGAACCATGACCGCTACCAACAGATATGCAAAGAGATACAATGACCCAAGCCTTGAATTTGTAATTAATCAGTCAATATGGGACGAAGGAGAGGTTATGTTTGCAGATATTATTCTGCCAGCATGCACAAACTTTGAACGTTGGGATATTTCAGAGTTCGCTAGCTGCGATGGTTACATTCCGGACTCTTACCATCAAGCCAATCACCGTGTAATTTCTCTACAAATGAAATGTATCGAACCTCTAGGTGAAAGTAAGTCTGATTACGAAATATTTGCATACATGGCTAAGAAGCTCGGCTTCTATGATGAATTCACTGAAGGAAAAACCGAGCTGGATTGGGTTAAACAAATGTTCCATGCAAGTGATTTGCCTAAATATATCACTTGGGAGGAATTCGAAAAGAAAGGTTATTTCATAGTACCTAATGATCCTGATCGTAAGCGTACTGTGGCCTTAAGATGGTTTGCAGAAGGGCGTGAAAAGGATACTCCTGACTGGGGTCCAAGGATCAATAATACAGTTGCTAAGAAAGGACTTCAGACCACAACAGGAAAAATTGAATTTATTGCAACCAGCTTGAAGAATTTTGAAGAGCAAGGTTTTATTGACGAACATCGCCCTGCAATGCATAAATATGTACGTGCTTGGGAATGCCACCACTCAGAACTTGCTAAAAAATATCCTCTCGGTTTGGTTTCTCCACATCCTCGTTTCTCCTTCCATACCATGGGAGACGGTAAAGATAGCTTTATGAACGATATTAAAGACCACCGTGTCTTAGTTGACGGTCACTATTATTGGATAATAAGGATGAATAAAAAAGATGCAGAAGCTCGCGGCATAAAAAATGGTGATCTAGTAAGAGCCTATAATGACCGTGGTTCTGTAATACTCTGCGCTCAAGTTGGCGAAAGAGTACCACCAGGAACAGTACATTCATATGAATCCTGTGCTGTGTATGATCCCTTAGGAAAACCTGGGTATTCTGCGGATCGTGGAGGTTGCATCAATATTTTAACTCCTGATCGTTTCCTATCTAAATATGCACATGGAATGGCACCTAATAGCGCCATGATTGAGGTTGAGAAATGGAACGGAGATCCTTATGATACCTATGAATCTGAAAGCAAAAAGGAGGATGTGAAATGAAACAATGGTATTTTGTTATAGATGTAGCCAAATGTCATGACTGTAACAACTGTTTCATGGCATGTAAAGACGAGCACGTTGGTAACGATTGGCCGGGCTACACTGCTGCGCAGCCTCGTCACAGACACAGATGGATGAATATCCTTCGTAGAGAAAGAGGCCAACATAGAAGAAACGATGTGGCGTATCTTCCAATGCCTTGCCAACACTGTGAAAATGCACCTTGCATTGAAGCATCTAAGGGCTCTATATATAGAAGAGATGATGGCATAGTGATGATTGATATGGAAAAAGCAAAGGGCAACAAAGCTCTTGTTGACTCATGTCCATACGGTGTCATCTATTGGAATGATGAAAGTGACATTGCTCAGAAATGCACAATGTGTGCACATCTGTTGGACGATAAGTCATGGCAACCTGGCATCCCCCGTTGTGCACACTCATGTCCAACAGGATCCCTTAAGGCTTACTATATTGAGCCTGAAGAGATGGAAAAAATGACAAAAGAAGAAGATCTAAAGGCTTATAAAGAAGAGCTCAACACTAAGCCACATGTACTTTATAAAAATCTACATAAATTCACTAAAAACTTTATCGCTGCAGGTGTGTTAGTTGATGAAGATTGCTTCGAAAATGCAGAAGTAACTTTGAAATCAAATGGTAACGTTATAGCAACTCAGAAAACAAACTTCTTCGGTGATTTCAAATTCGACGGTCTGGAAAACGGATTATATCAAGTCGATATCGATGCAGAGGGAAGAAAAACTTCACTGGAAGTAAAAATCGAAGATGAATCTAAAAACCTGGGCTATATAAAACTCTAAGGGGAGAATGAATTTCTCCCCTTCCAAACTTGATAATCTCAACGGAAGGAATTCTAGAATATGAAAAAAGTAGTAATCTTTAACGGTAGTCCAAGAATGGACGGTAACATTGCAACAATACTAAATATTATAGCTAGAGGAGCCCGGGATAAGGGTGCAGAAGTAAAGTTTTATACCCTATTCAAAATGAAATTTATGGCTTGCCTGAGTTGCTTTTCATGTAGGCTAAATCCTGATTGTGCTATAAACGATGAACTTCGAGCAGCTTTGCAGCACGTAAAAGATGCTGACAGTATTGTTGTTGGCTCTCCAATCTATATGATGCAGGTTACAGGACCTGTAAAGAACATGTATGACCGTTTCTTCCCACTAATGGATACTGAATTTAAACCACGATTTGGAACAAAAAAAATGGTCACCGTATATTCTCAAGGTATGGAGGATCCTCATATGTTTGATTCTTATTATAAATATACGGCAGCAATGTTCCCTTCTTACGGATTTGATCTAATCGATAACATTGTTTTCACAAATGCTAATGATCCTGAATCTGCAGATCGAAACAGAGAGCTTAAGATCCGTGCTTATGAAGCTGGAAAGAGATTAGCAATGTAAATCTACTAAGACATTATTTAACCCGATGAATATTCATCGGGTTAAATTGTTTAATAGACTTTCCATTTCACTATTAAGTTGTTCAATATCAATATCCTCGATCCTATTATTCTCTATTCCGTATTTATGTTTAATTGTCAGTATTCTATAAACGCTTTGATTTATTCTATCCTCAGTTATTTCGTTATTTTCAACAGCTCTTTTTAATGCTTCCAACACATTTATTATATTCTCATACCCATGACAGACTAAAACTATATCACATCCGGCTTTAATAGACTGGATTGAGGCTTCTGTAACATCATAATTATCCATAATTGCACCCATCGTCATGTCATCAGTAATTACTATCCCATTGAAGCCTAATTGATCCCTCAAAAGATCCTGGATAATTGTTTCTGATAAAGTAGAGGGATATAGGGGATCAATCATTTCATAAAGTATATGGGCTACCATAACTGCATCTGCCCCATCTTCTATCGCATTTTTAAAAGGAATCAACTCAAACTGCATAAGGTCATTAAAGCTTTTATCAACACTGGGTAATCCAAGATGCGAATCAGTATCTGTATCGCCGTGCCCAGGAAAGTGCTTTATTACAGGCACAATATTTTGAGACTGAATTCCCTTCATAGTTGCTATCCCTAATTCACTTACTAGATTTGGATCTGGCCCAAAAGATCTATCCCCAATAACAGGGTTATTAGGATTGCTATCAATGTCTAAAACAGGTGCGAAGTTAATATTAAATCCTAATGATTTTATCTGCTTTGCAATAATGCCTCCAATTTCAAAAGAAAGCAAGGGATCATTGTTTTCGCCAATTACTCTATTAGACTCTGATTTTATAAATTCAGGAGGTAACCTA
>JAAYHT010000175.1 GCA_012735285.1 Clostridiales bacterium
AGAAACGCAGCCTTAGACAATGATGCCCAGGGCAGCTCTGCCACTATGCTGACAATAGTAATAATTGTTGTGGGTGCTATTATATCAATTCTGCTTGGAGTATTCATCTCCTCATCTATTAGAAAGCCCCTGGACAAGCTTAGATTGGTTGCAGATAAGCTAGCAACAGGAGATATTAATGTCTACCTGGATGAACCCACTAAGGATGAAATCGGTGATCTTACCAGATCCTTTGGTCTCATGGCAGATAATATTATAAAACAATCTGAAGTGGCCGAAAGAATTGTACAAGGTGACCTTTCAATTGATGTAGAACCCAGTTCAGACAGAGACGTGCTAGGAAAGAGCCTAAGATCGGTGGTTGCTACTTTAAGAGGCCTTGTGGATGAAACAAAGATGCTTACTGTTGCAGCAGCCAATGGGGAACTGAATACCAGAGGAAATGCCGATGCCTTTGAGGGTGGGTTTAAAGAGATTATAGATGGAATTAACAGCACACTGGACGGCATAACAAAGCCTTTAAGCATTTCCCTTGAAGCTATAAATAAGTTGGCCAAAGGCGAGGAAATCGATGCTTTAGAAAACATATACAAGGGCCAATATTCACTACTCATAGATAGTATCAATATGGTAAGAAACTCAATTCGTACCCTTGCTCTTGAAACTGTAAAGCTTACTGAGGCGGCTGCAGAGGGACAACTTTCCTATAGGGCAGATACAAGTAAGCTCATAGGTGGATATGGCATGATAGTTGGCGGTATAAATAAGGCCCTAGATTCAGTTATAGCTCCAATTCAAGAGGCCTTAGGAGTGCTTCAGGAAGTGGCCAAGGGTAACCTGAATGTCAGGATGGAAGGAGAATACAAGGGAGACAACGCCGAGCTCAAAGAGGCTATCAATAGCACTATAGATGGTCTGTTGGGCTACATAAACGAGATATCCAATCTGCTGGCTGAAATTGCTGATGGTAATTTAGATATAAAAGTATCTGATGATTTCGAAGGCAACTTTATAGAGATCAGAGATTCCCTTGTGAATATCATACAGTCCTTAAACCAAATGATGGGAGAAATCAACGAGGCTGCAAACCAGGTGGCAGTGGGATCAATGCAGGTTTCAGACGGCAGCCAGGCCCTATCTCAAGGGTCCACCGAGCAGGCCAGCTCTTTAGAAGAGCTTACGGCTTCAATCCATGAGATAGCTGAACAGACTAAGAAAAATGCCCTTAATGCCAATGAAGCTGATGAATATTCTAGACAAGCCCTTCAAAAGGCCAGTGAAGGCAACAGGCAGATGGAAGAAATGCTTGAGGCCATGAAGGAGATAAACCAATCATCAGAAAACATTTCAAAGATAATAAAGGTAATAGAAGATATAGCTTTCCAGACAAATATCCTAGCCTTGAATGCTGCAGTTGAAGCTGCAAGGGCAGGACAGCACGGAAAAGGATTTGCGGTAGTTGCTGAAGAGGTTAGAACATTAGCTGCAAGGAGCGCAGCTGCTGCTAATGAAACCACAGGACTTATTGAAGGTTCAATAGAAAAAGTTAAGGTTGGAACTAAGATAGCAAACGATACGGCGCAGGCCTTGAATGAAATATTAGATGAGATAGAAAAATCGGCTTCCCTTGCAAAAGAGATTGCAAATGCTTCCAATGAGCAGGCTACAGGAATCAGCCAGATAGACAGGGGGATAGAGCAGGTTGCTCAGGTAGTACACAACAATTCAGCTACGGCTGAAGAGAGTGCTGCAGCAAGTGAGGAGCTTTCAAGTCAGGCTGAGCTTCTAAAGAAGCTGGTTGCAAAGTTCAAATTAAGTGACAATAAGGAAGTCTTATCAGGGGGTGATGATTCAGAGCTGATTTATGCCTTGGAGGACGGTGAGGATCAACCAGAGGACTTAGAGGACTCTTTTAATGATGAGCAGCCGGAAATAATATTGAACGACGAAGAGTTTGATAAGTACTGATATGTAGCTTTAGAAATGGAGGTAAAATTATTTAAACTTAGGCAGAAATTAATAGCTATCATCGTATGTATTGTATTAGTACTTTCTGTAGTTATAGTTATAAGCTCAGCATCTCAAATGAAAGCTGCCTTAGATGAAAACACAGAAGACATATTTATGCAGAAACTGTCCGGAGATATAAGTTCTGCACATAAATACCTAATAGAATATTATGGGGAACTGCGTATTGAGAATAACAGGCTGGTGGATATCAATGGAACACCTATAGAAAACGATTTTTCAATGGTGGATGAGATTTCAGAAAACCTGAATGTGGTAGCCACAGCTTTCCAGGTGGATGGGGATGACTATAGAAGAATAGTGACCAGTGTAAAAACTGAGGATAATAAAAGGGCTGTAGGTACATATTTAGGCAAGGATAGCCAGGCCTATAAGCCCGTATCAGAAGGCAATCTCTATGTGGGCTATGCCGATATATTAGGAAGAAGCTATCTTACCGCCTATGATCCCCTTTATGATAAAAACAACAACCAAATAGGGATCCTATTTATCGGTATACTTCAAGATGAAATAAATGAACAGATTTCTGTTGAACTGAAGAAGTCGATTTTCTCCAGCATTATCATTGCAGTTATAGTACTTATACTTTCAATAATAGCAGCAGCTATATTTTCCAACAAAATCGCCCGACCCGTCAACAGTGTTAAGGACATGTTAATTAATATAAGCAAGGGCCATCTGAGTGAAAGAATAAAAGTTACTACTAAAGATGAAATCGGCGAAATGGCCGATACAATGAATAAATTCATGGATCACCTTCAGCATAATGTAATCCAGCATCTAAATGAGATTGCTGAAGGGGATCTAAGCAGGGAAGTTGTTGTTACAGATGAGAAGGACGAAATCACCCCTGCCCTTAAAAAGACCAGGGAAAGCTTGCAGCAGTTGACCCAGGAAACACAGGCCCTAATAGGATATGCAACTGAAGGCAGGCTTGATGTAAGGGGGGATTCCTCAAAATTTAATGGTGTATATAAAGATATAATCGATAGGTTTAACGATACATTAGATGCCATAGCAAAGCCCCTTTATGCATCCGTTGACTTCTTGGGCAAGATGTCCAGAGGGGAAGTGCTTGATGATATGGAGAATAGCTACAAGGGCATCTACAGTGACCTTGTAAATAGCATTCTATCGATAAAAGCAACGAATGATAGAATGATTGTAGAGATGAAATTGCTAGCAGAAAAGGCAGCCCAGGGTGATTTAAGGCATAGGGCTGACTCCGATTCGCTGCTAGGGGTATACAAACTTATTTCGGACGGTGTAAACAGAACCTTAGATTCGGTTATAGCTCCACTTGAAGAGGCATCGCAGGTGCTTCAGGAGCTTGCCAAAGGCAACCTGAATGTCAGGATGGAAGGTGATTATAAGGGGGATAATGCCAAGCTTAAAGAGGCGGTTAATAATACTATAGATAGCCTCGTGGGCTATATAGATGAAATATCTAATGTGCTTGCCGAGGTGGCAGAAGGAAATCTCGATGTGGAAATCTCCGATGATTTTGAAGGAAACTTCATAGAAATTAGAGATTCCCTCGCAAACATTATATTGTCATTAAACGATATGATGGGAGAAATCAACGAGGCTGCCAACCAGGTGGCTGCAGGCTCAGTGCAGGTATCAGATGCCAGCCAGGCCCTATCCCAAGGATCAACCGAGCAGGCAAGCTCTTTGCAAGAGCTTACAGCCTCAATCCATGAGATAGCGGAGCAGACTAAGAAAAATGCCCTAAATGCCAATGAAGCTGATGAGTATTCCAGACAAGCCCTTCAAAAGGCTAGCGAAGGCAACAGGCAGATGGAAGAAATGCTTCAGGCAATGGAGGAGATAAACCAATCCTCCCAAAGCATTTCAAAGATAATAAAGGTAATAGACGATATAGCCTTCCAGACAAATATCCTAGCCTTGAATGCTGCAGTGGAAGCTGCAAGGGCGGGACAGCATGGGAAAGGCTTTGCGGTAGTTGCTGAAGAAGTCAGAACCCTGGCTGCAAGGAGTGCAGCTGCTGCTAATGAGACTACGGGACTAATTGAAGGCTCGATTGAAAAGGTCAAGGTGGGAACAAGGATAGCAAACGATACAGCAGAGGCCCTGAATGAAATATTAGAAGAATTAGAGAAGTCGGCCTCCCTGGCTAAAGAGATCGCGAATGCTTCAAATGAGCAGGCAACAGGAATTAGCCAGATAGACAGAGGCATAGAACAAGTGTCACATGTGGTACATAACAATTCAGCTACTGCTGAAGAGAGTGCAGCTGCCAGCGAAGAACTTTCAAGCCAAGCTGAACTTCTAAAGAATCTGGTTGCAAGGTTCAAGCTAAGTACAAATAGGGGCTTGTACCTAGAAGGAGAGAACAAAGAACCGCCACCGCTAATAGAGTTAGATAATGAGGAATTTGATAAATATTGAATTACTAACAGCCTGTCACATAAAACTTAAGTGGCAGGCTGTTTATTATCCATAGCTTAGGGTATAAAGTCTGTAATTTTATCATATAAAAAAATTTAATAGGGATAGGAGTTTAAATATGAAATTGAATGTAACTACGAAACTCGCACTATTCATCGCAATTTTAATTATCATATCTTCACTTGTTATAGGTCTTTTATCGATCAGCATCAGCACAGATGCTTTGTTAGACGAGACTGAGGAAATGATGCTAGAGTATGCCATTGAAGGGGCAAGACTGGTTGAAATGGAGGTAGCTAATAGCCTGGCTGTTTTAAGGGAGGTTGCCAGCGATCAAGCTGTAGCCTCAATGGATTGGGAAATCCAAAAAGCAGAGCTGAGCAAGAGGATAGACAGATTGGGCTATTTAGACATGGGTGTAGTTACACCTGATGGTGTAGCACGATATGTAAATTCAGACGAACAGGCTCAGCTAGGAGACAGGGATTACGTTAAAAAAGCTTTTAATGGCGAAACAAATGTCTCAGATATTCTTATCAGCAGAGTTACCAATGAGCCGGTTCTGATGGAAGCAGCCCCGATAGTGTCCAATAACCGGGTAGTGGGAGTACTGATTGGAAGAAGGGACGGAAATGCAATCAGTAATATAACCAACCTGTTAGGAGTTGGGCAAAGGGGTTATGCCTTTATCGTAGGTGGAGACAGCACCCTCTATGCCCATGTGGACAAGCAATTAGTGCTTGATCAGAGAAATGTATTTGAAGAGATTGAAACTGGCGGAGATTTAAAGAATTACGGAATAGCTTTAAAGGAACTTGGACTGGGCAAATTAGGAATTGTAAGGTATGAATTCTTGGGTGAGAACCGTCTCACTGCCATAGCACCAATTGAAGGCACTGACTGGACCATAGGTATTGGGAATTATGAAAGCGATATTTTACAAAAAGTAAGTTCATTAAGAAATATGATACTTTTAGTGGCATTAGTTGTTCTAGTAGCAGGAATTGTTGCCGCCATCATACTTGCTAGAGTTATAACCAGGCCGATAAAGGGCTTAAGACAAGCAGCCGACAAGCTCGCTTTGGGTGATACTGAGGTTGAACTGGTAAAGGCCTCGAATGATGAAATCGGTGACTTAGTCAAATCTTTTGAGCTTATGGTTGAGAATATTACTAAACAGACTGAAATTGCTGAGAAGATAGGACAAGGTGATCTTACAGTTGAGGTAAAACCAAGGTCAGATAAGGACCTGCTTGGCCACAGCCTTAAAAAGCTTGTTGTCACATTAAGAGGCCTGGTAGATGAAACGAAGACGCTTACTGTTGCAGCCGCCAATGGCCAATTGAATACAAGAGGAAATGCAGATGCTTTTGAAGGCGGATACAAAGACATCATTGACGGAATAAACAGTACTCTGGACGGTATAATGGAACCTTTAAGTATTGCCCTTGATGCTATAGATAAATTAGCTGGAGGGGAAAAACTTGAAGCTATAGAAAATGGATTCAAAGGTGAATACTCAGTACTTATAGACAACCTCAATAAGGTTAGAGGATCAATTCGAGCACTAGCTGACGAATCCCTGAAGCTTACTAGGGCTGCAGCAGAAGGAGAGCTTTCATATAGGGCAGATACAAGTCAGCTCAGAGGTATATACCAAAGGATAGTTGATGGTATTAATGAAGCTCTAGATTCAGTTATAGCTCCAATCCAAGAAGCTTCAGAAGTGCTTCAAGAGATGGCAAGGGGTAACCTCAATGTCTTAATGGAAGGGGACTATAAGGGTGATAATGCTGAGCTGAAAGAATCTCTAAATTCAACTATAGAAAGTCTATTAAGATACATAAACGATATATCAAACGTGCTTGCTGAGCTGGCCATAGGAAACTTCGATATAACTGTCTCGGGGGATTACCAAGGTAACTTTGTTGAAATAAGGGATTCCCTGAATAGTATCATAAATGCTTTAAACACCATGATGGGCGAAATCAACGAGGCTGCAAATCAGGTAGCCGCAGGTTCAATGCAGGTTTCCGATGCAAGTCAGGCCCTGTCACAGGGCTCAACCGAGCAGGCAAGCTCTTTAGAAGAGCTTACAGCTTCAATAAATGAGATAGCCGAGCAGACCAAGCAGAATGCTCTAAATGCTAATGAAGCTGATGAATATGCTAGACTGGCCTTGAAGAAGGCTAGCGAAGGAAACAAGCAGATGGAAGAAATGCTTCAGGCCATGGATGAGATAAACGAGTCTTCACAAAATATTTCAAAGATCATAAAGGTAATAGACGATATAGCCTTCCAGACAAACATATTAGCCTTAAATGCTGCAGTTGAAGCTGCAAGGGCTGGCCAGCATGGCAAGGGCTTTGCAGTAGTAGCTGAAGAGGTTAGAACCTTAGCGGCAAGGAGCGCAGCTGCTGCAAACGAGACAATAGGGCTAATTGAAGGCTCTATTGAAAAGGTCAAGGTTGGAACCAATATAGCAAACGATACAGCTCAAGCCTTGAATGAAATCTTAGAAGAAGTGGAGAAGTCAGCTTCCCTTGCTAAAGAGATTGCAAATGCCTCTAATGAGCAGGCTTCTGGCATAAGCCAGATAAATAAGGGAATAGAGCAGGTATCCCAGGTAGTACAGAACAATTCAGCAACTGCTGAAGAGAGTGCAGCTGCAAGCGAAGAACTCTCAAGCCAAGCTGAATTGTTAAAGGAGATGGTAGATAAGGTCAAGCTAAAGAAGAATGTAAGCGATATGATGTTGAATAATATACAAAGTATCGAAAGTAAAGAGTCTAATGGCAGAGAAATTGAGGATATAAAGCCTAGGATAATATTGAACGATGATGAGTTTGATAAGTATTAATAGGCAGTGTATAATAGTATCACTTTACAGTGGCAGATTAATTTCTGCCACTTGTCTTGTTAAGTTTTTACCTTTAATGCCGATATATAATAGTGAAGCAGTTTTCAGGAAGGAGTGAAGTTAGTGGCTGAAATATTTTTGGATAATAATACGGTTGAGGATACGCAGCACGGGAGATTCCTTACATTTACCTTGGATGATGTGGTATATGGAATCGAAATAAAGAATGTTACTGAGATTATCGGTATGCAGGCGATTACAAAGGTTCCAGAAGTGCCTGATTATGTTAAAGGAATCATAAACCTTAGAGGCAAGATAATACCGGTGATCGATGTGAGAATGAAATTCGGAAAAGAGCCTATTGAGTATACGGACAGGACCTGCATTATCGTGATAGATATAAGCGATGTAACCGTAGGACTTATCGTAGACAAGGTGGACGAGGTTCTTACAATAGATGATGAAAATATTGCTCCTCCACCGGCAAGCAAGACCGGGTTAGAGAACAGATATATTAAGGGCATTGGCAAGTCAGGTGATGAAGTGCAGCTTTTACTTGACTGCGAAAAACTATTGAAGGCGGAAGAAATTGAAGAGATAGAAAATATAAATGCTAATTAATCGGTAGTTTATAAGGTATTAAAGGAGACGGGAAATGGATAAAGGAGTAAAGAGAAGTGGTACTATAAGTACTAAACTGTTACTTATCCTCATTGTTGCAATAGTATTAATTTTACTTATCGTTGGAGCGTTTGCATATATATCTTTTAAAGATTTTGTTAGCGCTGAAGTGTTGGTAGAGGTTAACAGAGTTATTCCCAGAATACTAGCTACAGTTATTGTAACATGCATAGTTATAATAATCCTTTCTTATATATTCATCAGAAACACAATCTCAAAACCCCTCAGAGATATTGCTGAAAAGTCACAGTTACTTGTCTTAGGCGATACGGAATTAGCCATAGAAGAAAAGAATTTAAATAGAAATGATGAAATAGGTTTGATATGCAAAGGCTACCGTGATATTGCCATGAACATAAAAGAGCAGGCCATGGGCGCCGAAAGAATAGTGCAGGGCGATCTATCGATTGAAGTGGTGCCTAGATCCGATAAGGATATAATTGGCAAAAGCATGAGGGCGGTTGTGGAAACATTAAGAGACCTTGTAAAAGAGACCAAGGTGCTAATTAAAGCTGCATCGGATGGGGATTTAACTGTAAGGGGTAATACCGAAGGATTGAGCGGAGGCTATAAAGAAATAATAGAAGGTTTTAACAATGCACTTGATGCAATAGCTCATCCGCTTTTTACATCTGTTGACTACTTAGGCAGAATGTCAAGAGGAGAAGAGCTGGAGGATTTGCAAAATGTCTATAAGGGCATTTACAGAGAACTTGTTGGCAGTTTCCTTGCCCTAAAGAGCACTGTAGATGACATGATAAGCGAGATGCAAAAGCTTACAGCTGCTGCTAAGGAAGGTAATATCTCACACAGAACCGACGTTGATCTGCTCAAAGGAGTTTATAAGATCATTGGCGGCGGAATAAATGATACTCTGGATTCAATCGTAGCTCCGATTCAAGAGGCAACAGAAGTGCTTCAAGAGATGGCCAGAGGCAACCTGAATGTCAGGATGGAAGGAGACTACAAGGGAGATAATGCCGTACTTAAAGAGGCGGTTAATAATACCATTGAAGGTTTATTAGGTTACATAAATGAAATATCTAATGTGCTTGCTGAGGTTGGTGAGGGTAACCTAGATATAGTAGTATCTAATGATTTCGAAGGAAACTTCGTAGAGATCAGAGATTCTCTTGTAAACATCATAGAGTCACTAAACGATATGATGGGCGAAATCAACGAGGCTGCAAATCAGGTTGCGACAGGCTCTTTACAGGTTTCAGATGGTAGCCAGACTCTGTCGCAAGGTTCAACCGAGCAGGCTAGTTCTTTAGAAGAGCTTACAGCTTCTATTAACGAGATTGCTGAACAAACAAAACAGAATGCTCTGAATGCTAATGAAGCTGATGAATATGCTAGACTGGCTCTTCAAAAGGCTAGCGAAGGTAACAAGCAGATGGAAGAAATGCTTCAGGCAATGGAAGAGATAAACACATCGTCTCAAAACATTTCAAAGATCATAAAGGTAATAGACGATATTGCCTTCCAGACAAATATATTAGCCTTAAATGCTGCAGTTGAAGCTGCAAGGGCTGGGCAACATGGTAAGGGGTTTGCGGTAGTTGCTGAAGAAGTTAGAACCCTGGCTGCAAGGAGTGCCTCTGCTGCTAATGAAACTACAGGACTAATAGAAGGCTCGATTGAAAAGGTCAAGGTTGGGACCAAGATAGCAAACGATACAGCACAAGCCTTAAATGAAATTTTAGAGCAAATGGAGATATCGGCTTCCCTCGCCAAAGAGATTGCAAATGCTTCCAATGAGCAGGCATCAGGTATAAGTCAGATAAATAAGGGAATAGAGCAGGTTTCTCATGTGGTGCAGAACAACTCAGCTACTGCTGAAGAAAGCGCCGCTGCAAGTGAAGAGCTTTCCAGCCAGGCCGAACTGCTGAAGCAGTTAGTAGGAAGATTCAAGCTAAGGAAGATGATGCTTTCAGGAAGCGAGCACAAACTAGCCGGTCCAGTTGAGCAGGAAGAATTAGCTGGAGAGCCTGAACAGCCTAAAATAATACTTAATGACGAAGAGTTTGACAAGTATTAATAAGATGCTAAAATAGAGAATACAGTCTGTCATAATTTTATGGCAGACTGTATATTAATTATTAAATGGAGTACGTTGATGAAAGTAAAGTCTAAAATTAGAGTCCTAATAGTTGACGACTCTCTTTTATTCAGAGAGACCCTAGCTACTGAATTAAACAAAGATTTTGGTATAGAAGTTGTTGGAACCGCAGTCGATCCGTATGATGCTAGGGATAAAATTCTCAGCCTTAAACCTGATGTTATGACTTTGGATGTTGAGATGCCGAAGATGGATGGGATTGAATTTCTTAGAAAATTAATGCCCCAGTATCCACTGCCGGTTGTTGTAGTTAGCTCGGATGGGAATAAGGTGCTGGACGCACTGGATGCGGGAGCGGTAGATTTTGTTGCCAAACCTTCAAGCTATAAAACGGGTAAGGATGCCTTTTTAAATGAACTAATTGTTAAAATAAAGATTGCATCTTCAGCTAAGGTTGCCAGCCATAAAAAAGACTATGAACCAAGGGTCCTTTCCAGTGTGGAAGGGGACATCTCTGATATGGTCATAGCCATAGGAGCTTCTACAGGCGGAACTGAGGCAATACACAGTATTATTAAAGCTTTCCCAAGGGATATGCCTGGGATTCTAATTGTTCAGCATATGCCTCCTGTATTCACCAAGCTCTATGCTGAAAGACTTAATAACTCCTGTGCTTTAGAAGTTAAAGAAGCCGAAGACAAAGACTTAGTCAAGCCTGGAAGGGTTTTAATTGCACCAGGCGATTACCACATGATACTTAAAAGAGGTCCTAGTGGATTATATGTAAAATGCGAAAAAGGAGAAAAAGTCAGCGGGCACTGTCCCTCCGTTGATGTGCTGTTTGATTCTGTTGCCAAGGTGATGAAGAATAAAAGTATCGGTATCATCTTGACAGGTATGGGAAGGGACGGCGCCAGCGGTTTGCTGAACATGAAAAAGCAAGGGGCATATACCATAGGACAAGACGAAGAAACTTCAGTTGTATACGGCATGCCTATGGTGGCTTACAACATCGGAGCAGTCATGAAACAGTTACCTCTTGAAGAAATCCCGAGGGAAATATGTAAACGGTTGTCTTTGAAATAGTATTAAATAGAGAGTCGCCAATATTGGCGGCTCATTTTTTCTAGCTATTTGATAAAATAAGGATATCGACCGGTTCCTGGCCCTGCAT
>JAAYHT010000176.1 GCA_012735285.1 Clostridiales bacterium
CAACTATTCCCTTGCTTTAATGGAAAAGAAAATGCAGGGCAGATTTTCTCCACCCTGCGAAATTTTCATATCATCTACTACTTCTTTAGTCTTACGGGATTTAACCCCAACATTTGACAAAGAACCTATATGTTTTTGAGTTTTGGATCTAACATCATATTGATTGCTATTCCCGTTCCTAAGAGTCCATAGAACATGGGCATAACGGATACGCTGCTGTCGTTTACAAGCCCTGACACAAGGAAACCGCAGATTCCAAAGAAGATGCCTGCACCGACAAAGGCATTAAAGCTGTCAAACTCAGTGCGTAAATAGAGTTTGAAGCTTTGAATAATATAGATAGCCCAAAGTACAATCAAGGATAACATGGATATAAGGCCTGTACCTATTGCCATTCCCATATACATGTTGTGTGGCTTGTCTACAATTTTATTGATCTCCCAGCCTGCATTGTATTTACCCGCGTAATCTTTATGTGGGAAATAGACGCAGTAAGTATCTGCGCCATGGCCTAACAATATGGTTTCCTTCATCATGGGTAGGGTTCTAGACCATATATAGCCACGTCCAGAACCAAAGCCCAGATTATTCTCCCAACCTATGGCTGGAATTTTCTCAAGCTTAACAAGGTTGCCAAGCTGATTTGAATAGTACATGCCGTCATCTGTTATGGCAAAGGCCCACTTCATTTCTTCAGTGTTTACCAGTACGTAATATTGATCCTCATTGGATGCATAAGTAATAGTTGCATAGGGACGGAAGCGTTCATCCTCTATGCTGAAGGTTGCCTGTTCTTCAGTTGGCTTCAAGGGTAAGGGGTTATCATCCTTGTCTTTTAGGACTATCCCTTCTGCCGTACCGTCATCGTGTCTGGTGATGTTTATTCTTAGCTCCTCGCCATTTAAGCTCATATGGACAGCATCGTCCAGTGTCTCTATATAATCGATATATGGACGGACTGAACCTGGAGCAGGCTCCTGGCTTTCAGATTTGCCTTCGATGGCTGAGCTTGTTGGTGTCACGCTCTTTAAAGCTCCTGATAGTTCGGGGAACCATCTATCAAAGGTTATGCCTCCTATTGCTATTGTGATTACTATTAATATAAGCACAGGCTTCTTCCAATCAAGTAATCTCTTATTTAGTACAATAACTGCTATTATGACAGCTATAAACATACCTGCCAGACAACCGCTGGATTTTGAGCCAATCAGGTTATATACAAGCAATGCAAAAAGCACGCCCCATATAATCCTTTTGTTGAGCTTTTTTTCGCGTATAAACAGCATCCCAAAAAGTGGTATGAGTAGTGTCAGATAGAAGGACACATAGTTAATATTGTATACAGTCTGATAGATTTCCTTGTTCTGGAAAGTAAAGGTCAAACTGTCGGTATGTTCCCAGAAGTATCTAGGAGTGATGAGTTTCTTACCAATATCGGTTTGGAAGAAGTCGCGCCCAAGGCCCTGGGATAAACCGAGTATGCCTAAAAGAGCACTTGATACCCCAAGGGGATATATTAGCCACTTTACACTTCGCTCGGTATGGATTGAATTTATGACAAAGAAGAGCATAACCATATAGCATAACAGTACTAAGGTTCCTTCGAACCTATCGTTATATCCATAGAGGGAAAACTCCTTGTAATCGGAAAAGACATAAGATAGTATTACGAATACTGCATAGATCAGCATAGGAATATATGCAAAGCTCTTCTTGATATAGAGGGTGGCTGTAGTAATGCGGTATAACAATACTAATATGGCAAGTATGCCGCATACCAGTATAGCCACCATTTTAAAGTAGCTAAAGAAATCTGACAGTTGCGTATCGCCACCGCTCCAATAAAATTGATGCATCGGTCTTTCATAATGATGCATGCGTACAATGATGATTATAAATGCGGTGAAGAAGGTAATAAGAATTTCACTGAAATAGGTTTTTTCAGGAGCGTTCAGGCTTGTTCCTCCTGGGGTTGCAGCCTCTACTTGACTTGGTTTTGTTTGTGCTTTCTTCGTTGTTGGTTTTCTTTTTTTAGCCATTCTGCATATTCTCCTTATATTAACTAAAAACATTCTAAACTATATTATAATAATTTTCAATAATATGGAACGCCCACTCCTAGGAATGGGCGTTACAGACTGTCGACAAAGTCCGCTTTTTCAAGCGGATTTTTGTTATGTAGAAGCTTGTAAACCAGATAAAAAATTGGTACAATAAGTCATAGAA
>JAAYHT010000177.1 GCA_012735285.1 Clostridiales bacterium
CAATTGAACCAGAATCTGTAGAAGAAAAGAAAGCTGTCAATGTTAAAGTGCAAACTGTTGAAACTGGTTCCATTTATACAACATCCCTGATCTCAGGCAGGATTGACCCCATAGAATCTGCCGATGTAATTCCTTTGGTTGCAGGTGAGGTCACATCCGTTAATGTAAACCTAGGGGATTATGTTAAGAAAGGTTCCGTTCTTTTTGTTTTAGATAAAACACAGTTCATGACAAATTATAACCAGGCTAAGATTGCATATGATAGTGCCAAAGAAGATTACGAGAGAATGTCTCTTTTATATAAAGAAGGTGCAGTTTCCCAACAACAATACCAAGGAGCTCAAACCCAATACAACATAGCAAAACAAAACTTAAACGCTGCATCAGATGCATTAAACAATTGCACAGTTACTTCACCGATAAGCGGTTACGTAACATCTGTAAATATTTCCGTGGGTGGATTAGCATCTCAAGCAATGCCAGCAGTTACTATAGCTGATATTAGTTCATTGGAAATAAATACATCCATTTCAGAAAACTTGATTGGAAAAGTTAAAAATGGCGATCCTGTGAACATCTATATTAAATCCCTATCTGATCAACCCTACTCAGGTAAGTTTAAGGCAATTGCTCCTGCTCCTGCTACAGGGACACTGACTTATCCGGTGACTATATCTATAGATGATAAAGATGAGAATATTAAAGCAGGAATGTTTGCTGAAATTGAGATTGTTACTGATAAAAGAGAAAACGTTATATGCATACCTTCCGATGCTGTTGTTATCAAATCTGGAGAACCTAAAGTAGTGGTTCTAAACGACAATATACCTACTATGAAAACAGTTACAACAGGTCTAGATAATGGAACAATGGTTGAGATAACTTCAGGATTAACAGTAGGTGAAACAATTGTCGTCTCCGGTCAGCACTATGTTGTTGAAGGTGAACCTGTAAACATTATTGTTGAGTAACTTACTTAATAGGAGGAAAAATGAACTTCTCAAAGCTATCGATAGATCGTCCGGTTACAACCGCAATGATGATTCTTATTATAATTCTGGTAGGTGCAGTTTCCATCATAGGCATCCCTATGGATTTATTGCCTGACATAGAAATGCCGGTTGCAATAGTAGTAGTACAATATCCTAATGCAGCCCCAGAAGAAGTTGAAACTATGGTAACTATTCCTTTAGAGCAATCCCTTTCGTCTGTGCATAATATGAAATCTATTTCTTCTATGACTACAGAAGGTACCTCTATTGTAATGGTAGAGTTCGAAATGAAGACAGATATGGATTTTGCTGCTTTGGATATGCGAGAAAAAATCTCTATGGTAGAAGGTTTTCTTCCCGACGATGCAACAGATCCTTTAGTAATAAAAATGAGCATGGATTTTGCGCCTGTAGTTCAGGTGTACGTCTCTGGCGATAAATCTCTTGTAGAATTAAATAAAATCGTTGAAGATGATATTCTATCTTACTTTGAACGCTCACCAGGTGTGGCTTCAGTTGATATTTATGGTGGTATTTCTGAAGAGGTATCAATAAAATTTGATCAAGAAAAATTAAATGGTTATGGTTTAACACTTTCGACAATCAGCCAGCTGCTTGCAGCTGAGAACATAAATCTACCTAGTGGTGAGGTCCAAAGAGGTTCAACTAAAGTCATAGTAAGGACCCTTGGTGAGTTTAAATCGGTCGAAGATATTAAAAAGATCCCTATAACCCTAGCTGATCGCAGCATAGTCCATCTTTCTGATATAGCTACAATAGAACAGGGTTATCAGGAACAGACCTCAATCAGTAGGGTTGACGGCAAAACTGCTATTGGGATTTCCATAATGAAACAGTCGACAGCAAATACTGTCGAGGTATCAAATGGAATAGCAAAAACAATTAAAACTCTTGAAGATAGATTCCCTGATTTGACCTTTACAGTAGGATTCGACCAATCAGATTATATTATAAGTTCAATATTCTCAGTGGCAGAATCAATGCTTTTAGGAGCTATTTTAGCTATAATAGTGATATTCTTGTTCTTAAAAAATATAAATTCAACTCTTATTATTGCTATTTCAATTCCCACATCAATATTCGCAACATTTGCTCTTATGAATTTAGCTGATATGTCACTCAACCTTATTACCCTATCGGCTTTAACATTAGCGGTGGGAATGCTGGTTGATAACTCGATCGTAGCTTTAGAAAACATATATCGTTTAAGCCAGCAGGAAGGATATTCTCCATATGAAGCATCTGTTATCGGAAGTAAACAGATCGCTTTAGCTTTGTCTGCCTCTACTTTAACTAGTGTAGTAGTATTCCTGCCCATTGCTCTGAGCAGTGGTCTTTCATCGTTACTGTTCGCTGATTTCAGCTGGACTTTTATTATAGCTCTAGCAGTATCACTACTTGTAGCGATTACAGTTGTACCTATGCTCTGCTCTAAAATGTTGAGCCAGGGTACATCATATGATTATTTAAGGATTGGAAAACGCCATTATAGGTATCGTCTAGTTCCTTACTTTACTAGATTTATAGATTGGCTTACAAATTATTATGGTAATGTGATAGCAAGTTCCTTAAAAAATAGAAAGAAAGTTATAATAGCGTGTATATTAATTTTCATTATTTCTATTTCGCTTATTGCAGTTGTAGGCATGGAATTTTTACCTGCATCTGATGAAGCAATGTTCACTATTAGCGTAGATACACCTTATGGAACACCATTAGAAAAGAAGAATGAGATAATGAAAGAACTAGAAAACTATATCTTAACCCTGCCGGAATTAAAGCATTGCACCACTGATATTGGGCAATCAATAATGTTCATGGGGTCTGGTTCAACTATAAATGTTACATTAGTTTCACAAAAATATCGTGATCGTAGCATTTGGGAAATTATTGAAGATGTTGAAAATGAATTTAAAGACTTTGTCGGTGCGGAAATATCCATTTCAGAAGCATCGTCAACTACATCATTTTTTGGTGATAGCGATATTACACTATCTATCAAAGGACCTGAGCTTGCAACCTTGCGTGAAATTGCTGAGGATTTAGGGGATAAATTGCTTGAAATTCCTGGTGTGAGTAAAACTTCGACAAGTGTTACGGTAGGTAATCCCGAACTGAGGGTTAAGATTAACAGAAGTACAGCAGCATTC
Source organism: Clostridiales bacterium (assembly GCA_012735285.1). GTDB lineage: Bacteria > Bacillota > Clostridia > Peptostreptococcales > Anaerovoracaceae > JAAYHT01. The sequence continues at coordinate 3,164 of JAAYHT010000177.1, forward strand.
TACGGAATAAATGCCTATCAACTTGCCAACAGTTTAGAGAGTGCGCTTACTGGTACCAAGTCCACTAATCTAAAAGTTGATGGAAATGAAATAGCCATTAACCTCTCATTGGCAGATACCTACGGTACATCAATAGACAATATGAAACAGATATTAATTCCAACACTAACAGGTACCACAGTACCCGTAGGCCAGATAGCGGAATTTGAGTTTGGAAACTCACCTTCCCAAATAGATAGATCAAATCAACAACGCTATATCAATGTCAATGTATATACTGATACTGCAGATCTTTCAACTGTATCAGAAAAAGTTTTTGACATTATCAATAACTATTCATTCCCGAGTGGCTATTCCTATGACGAAGGTGGCCTTTATGAACAGATGATTGAGGTATTCGGAGACCTGTTTTTAGCTCTAATAGTTTCTATTCTGTTAGTATATATGGTACTAGCGTCACAATTTGAATCATTGACACTACCTTTTATTGTAATGATTTCAATACCTTTTGCTATGTCAGGATCTTTCCTAATTCTATTCCTAACAGGTAAGACCCTATCTATAACCTCGTTCGTAGGTCTAATACTGTTAGTCGGGATAGTAGTTAACAACTCTATTTTGATTGTAGAGTTTATTAAACAAAATATGGAGATAATGGATAGGGATCAAGCAATTATAGTTGCGGGAAAATATAGACTACGACCAATATTAATGACAACACTTACCACTTGTGTCGGTATGATTCCTCTTTCATTAGGTTTGGGAGACGGTGGAGAAATGCTGTCTCCACTAGGTATATCTATTATTGGAGGTTTGATTTCATCTACCGTTATTACTCTCGTTTTAGTTCCAGTATTATACTCAATAATGGACGACAGTAAGAGAAAAAGACTTGAGAAAAAGAAAATACGCCAGCAAGAAATCCAAGCTCTTATAGAAGAATGGAATGAAGAGTTTTAATTAAATATCCCGCAAAATGATATTTATAGTTTTTGCGGGATATTAGTTATTTTTAAACTAGTTTCAATAAAGACTATTCGAGATTATTCTTTATATGTCATGTTTACAATTAAACCAGTTACATTTTTATCCTCACATGGCTTAGAAGTATTGAATTTTTCGGCTTTTGTCTGACTTTATAGAATATTTGTAAAATTTAAAAAAAGACTATTTTTTTAATTCCAAATGATGTATAATGGTATTGTAATATTAACTTATTATTTAAATGGAGGTGTAAGAATTGTCACAGTTCACTCAAAAAGAGAGAAACGGCTTGTATGAATTGACTGACGCGGCGCGAGCGCAACTGGTCGATTCGAAGTACTACAACGAAGACCTGGAGCCATCCTCTGTATCTCAAAGAACCTGGACTACATACAACATCACTGCCCTTTGGGTTGGTATGTGTATCTGTATTCCTTCCCTCTCGCTGGCCTCAGCTGCCATAGCACTAGGATTATCTCCTTGGGTCGCAATTCTAAACGTTGTTCTTGGTAATGTTATCGTTCTTATCCCTATTCAACTCAACTCTCATGCAGGAACTAAATACGGAATTCCATTCCCTGTTTTTGCAAGGCTGACTTTTGGTCTTACAGGGGCTCACGTTCCATCAGTCATGAGAGGTCTAGTCGCCTGTGGTTGGGTAGCAGTCCAATCCTGGGTTGGCGGTGGTGCTATAGCGGCAATCTTAGGCACATTCTCTTCATTCTTTAGAGACAACACAATAACCGTCGCTTTACCCGGAAACGACGCCGTTGTTGTTGGACAGTTAATCGGATTTTTCATATTTATGATTTTTGTAGCATGGGTTGCTTACAACGGCTTCGAGAATATCAAATGGGTCCAAAATATCGGATCCCCGATTCTGGTGATAGTAATAGCGCTATTGTTGGCATGGTCAATAGCACTAGTTATTGGTGCCGGCTATGGTTTTGGTGAAGTTATGAGACAAGGTATAGACTGGGCTACACTAGAAGCAAACGGAGGCTTTGTCTACGTCTTCGCAGCATGTTTGACAGGAAACATCGCTTTCTGGGCTACCATGGCATTGAACATCCCTGACTTTTCAAGATATGCTAAATCACAGAAAGTACAGTTCAGAGGTCAGCTCTATGGAGTACCAATTCCCATGTTTGTTATGGCATTTGTAGGTGCATACTTTGCGCAGGCCACAAAGCTTGTCATGGGCGAAGCATTGTTTGATCCAACTAATGTATTCTACTACGTAGATAATAAACTTGTTATAATTGTTTGTGCAATCGGTGTTATCCTAGCTACTCTTACAACTACCGTAGCAGCTAACGTAGTTGCACCTGCTAACGGATTTAGTAACATAAGTCCTCAAAGAATCTCGTATAGAAAAGGAGTTATTATCGCTTGTATAATAGCCACATTTGTATTCCAGCCCTGGTGGATTTACGGTTCAGGTGCTGCTTATATCTTTACTTGGATGAATAACTACGGAATGATCTTGGCACCTATCGCCGCTATATTCGTTGCAGACTACTATATCTGTAAACAACGCAGAATAGACGTTGCTGCATTATATGCTGGAGAAACCAGCAGATATTGGTATAACAATGGAGTTAACTGGGCAGCTATCATAGCATGGGTTGCTGCATTCATACTTCCACTTCTAGGAAATACAGTATGGCTTTATGACGGTGGTGTTCCATCAGTTATGGACCACATCTCAGCAAACGGCTATATCTTCTCATTTATAGTTGGTTTAGTAGTCTATGTGCTTCTGATGAAATCACCTAGTTTTGCAAAAAACTCCTTCATAACAGCAGAAGAAGAAGCTGCTATGACAGAAAGAAATTTATAATTTAAAACAATTATTGATTAAATTTAGTCTTTATTGTAGAAGCTTTTGACTAATCAAAAGCTTCTACTTATATAGAGTCTATTCTATTAAGTGTTGTTTTTTAAGATAGGAGGGATATTTAATGGATCTTATCATCAAAAACGGTACCATTGTAACTGCCGAATCGACCTTTAAAGCTGATATCGGCATAAAGGGCGAAAAAATTGTGGCCATTGGCTTGGGTCTAGAACCTTCAGATAATACAGAAGTAGTAGATGCGGAAGGTAAACTAGTTCTTCCAGGCGCAATTGATGGACATACCCATCTTGCAATGCCCTTTGGAGGCACTATTTCCTCAGATGACTATTTTACTGGTACTAGATCCGCTGCCTGTGGAGGCACAACTACTGTATTCGATTTTGTACTTCAGGGACAAGGCGAATTAATGGGGGATGCTTTAAAAAGAAGAAAAGAATTAGCTGATCCTGATGTTGCAGTAGACTATTCTTTCCACATCGGCGTATGTGACGTAACGAAACCAGAACTGCTTGATTCTATGGAAGATGCAGTTAAAATGGGCGTTTCTTCTTTTAAAGTATTTATGGTCTATGATTTTGGAGTAGATGATGGTTCATTCTATCAAGTATTACAGAGATCTACTAAGATTGGCGCACTAGTTGGCGTGCATGCTGAAAATAGAGATGTAAACAATGTACTGATTAAACAGTACTTGGCCGAAGGCAAAACTGATGCTTGGTGGCATTATATGTCTAAGAATGAGGA
>JAAYHT010000178.1 GCA_012735285.1 Clostridiales bacterium
GAGCCGAACAGCTGGTAGCAGATTGGTTTTTCTTCTGGTTCAAAGTGCAAAAGTCTTTCAGTATTCTTGTCATTAAAGTACAGGGCCTTTGCACTCACCATTTCAGAATAAACCAAAGAAGCCCCCATTTCTTTACATATTCTTCGGAAAGAACTGTTTGTTATGCCTGCCAAAGGTGCAAGCAGAAATGGATTGTCTAACTCTACATTGCCTATTCTATGTTTTTTATCCTGTATCATATTTACCTCGTGAAACAATAATAAAAGAACGATTCAAATAATTGAACCGTCCCATTATTTTATTCATAATTCACTGATTAGTATCCGCTAAACATTGAAAGTAACATACCTGCAGCGACCGCCGATCCAATTACACCCGCTACATTTGGACCCATGGCATGCATTAGTAAATAGTTGCCAGGTCTTGATTCCTGTCCAACCTTTTGGGATACGCGAGCAGCCATAGGTACGGCCGATACTCCTGCTGACCCAATCAAAGGATTTATTGTTCCTCCTGACAATACATTCATGATCTTGGCTATAATTACTCCTGCGGCTGTTCCGACCATAAATGCAAGTACGCCTAGTATTAATATTTGTATTGTATCAAGAACCAAGAAAGAAGGTCCTACAGCAGAAGCGCCAACGGATACACCTAGCAAAATTGTAACTATGTTTATCAAGGCATTGGCTGCGGTGTCAGAAAGTCTTGCAGTTACTCCACTCTCTTTAAATAAGTTGCCTAGCATCAACATACCAACAAGCGGAGCTGCATCAGGAACAATCAGTACGACTAATATAGTAACCATTATCGGGAATATGATTTTTTCCCTCTGGCTAACAGGTCTAAGCTGTTCCATTTTAATTTCACGCTCTTTTTTCGTAGTAAGTAGCTTCATAATTGGTGGCTGAATTACAGGAACAAGAGCCATATACGAATAAGCAGCGACTGCTACCGCACCTAACAGATGAGGTGCCAGTTGAGTTGTTGTATATATTGCTGTAGGCCCATCGGCACCACCTATAATACCGATCGAACCTGCCTCTTGGGCGTTAAATCCAGCTATCATGATAGCCCCTATAAAGCTTGTAAAAATTCCAAACTGTGCAGCCGCCCCCATTAATAGTGATCTGGGGTTCGCAATTAAAGGTCCAAAGTCAGTCATAGCACCTATACCCATGAATATAAGCGGGGGTAAAATGCCCATCTTGTTAAGCTGGTAGAACCAATAGAAAAGTCCGCCTTCATCGAACATCCCAGATAGTGGCAAATTCGACAGCAGCATTCCAAAAGATATAGGTACTAACAATAGAGGTTCAAAGCCATATCGGATTGCCAATACTAAAAATATTAAAGCTACGATAATCATTATCGCACTTCTAATATCCATATTTAGAAAACCGGTATTACCGATAAATTCTACTAAGGTATGAAGAATCATGTCTATATATTTCCTCCTTAATATTTTTTTGACTAGAGTATTCCTCTAGGTTTAGCCAAGGAGGTTACTTAAGGGAGATTAAAACATCACCGGTATTTACAGAATCGCCCTTTGCAACCTGAATTCTATCAACTGTTCCAGCTTGTGGCGCCATAATTTCGTTTTCCATTTTCATAGCTTCCAACATAAGGAGTACCTGTCCATCCTCTACAGCATCTCCTTCTTTAACCAATATATCAAGTATGGTTCCTGGCATTGGAGCTTCCACTGTAATTGATCCTGCTGACGGAGCAGGTGCCGGTGTTGCTTTTGGTTCAGGTGCTGGTGCTGCAGCTTTAGGTGCAGCAGGTTGGGGTGCAGCTGCTTGAGGTGCTGCTTGTGGCTGAGGCGCTACTTGAGACGCAGAGCTCTTACCAACTTCCTCTACTTCTACTTCATAAGATACACCGTTAACGACAATTCTATATTTCTTCATTTCGCAAATCTCCTTTATTTAAATATTTTCCTGCTTTCTATGCAATCAACGGAACCGGCCATGTTCCATGCTGGTCTGCTACCTTCAATCCTATTAATTTTACGAACAATTAGGTTGCTTGTATATCCAGAACCTTCCTTAGCCGCTATTGCCGCCATTATGACTGCTATTAATTCCGTTCCCGCCTGATTCTCTGTTACTGTATCGGCGACAGTAGGAGCAGAAGGTTGAGCTTTAACAGATTCCGCTACTGCTGTATCGGTTTGCTTTTTTTTCGTTTTTCCTTGTGACGCATTTAATATACGTGAAACTAGACTAATTGCAAACCAAATAATTACTAGAATAGCAAAGGTTGCACCCATGCCCATGAGGGTTGTGACTAAACTACCAGCAAGTTTTTCCCCTGCATTCAAGCTTTCAAACAAATGCGGGTCTGCAAATCGTTCCATTAAACCAATTTGATCCATTTTAATACCTCCTAAAGTGGGATATTACCGTGCTTTTTAGCTGGTAGCGATTCTCTCTTTGAAGCAAGCATTTCAAATGCATTTATTACCCTCTGTCTAGCAGTTGCCGGCTCTATAACATCATCAACATAACCTAATTCTGCAGCTCTATAGGGATTATTAAATCTTCTCTCATATTCAGCAATTTTTTCTTGTCTCTTAGCTGCAGGATCATCTGCTTCTTCAATTTCTTTCTTGAATACAATATTTGCTGCCCCTTCAGCTCCCATTACTGCTATCTCAGCACTTGGCCACGCTAGAACTATATCCGCTCCTAGTTCTTTATTGCACATACCGATATATGCTCCACCATAGGCCTTTCTTAGAATCATTGTTACCTTGGGAACTGTTGCTTCGCTATAAGCATAAAGCATCTTAGCTCCATGGCGAATGATTCCGCCGTGCTCTTGGTCTACACCAGGTAGGAAGCCGGGCACATCTGTTAGAGTTAAAAGAGGAATATTAAATGCATCGCATCTTCTGATAAATCTTGCAGCTTTATCAGATGCATTTATATCTAGGCAACCTGCATAAAACTTAGGTTGATTAGCTATTACACCGACAGTACGTCCATCTAACCTAATAAAGCAGGTTACTATATTTTTAGCATAATGAGGCATGACATCAAAATACTCACCATTGTCAGCTAGTTTAGTTATTATATCGTAGATATCATAAGCCTTATTCGGATTTTCAGGTATAATTTCATTAAATTCAGGAACCAATCTGTTAGGATCATCTGAAGAATCGTACATTGGTGGAGTTTCTAAATTGTTAGAAGGAAGGTAAGATAAGAGTTTTCTGACAGAAGCCAAGGTGTCAGCATCATCTTTACCCATGAAATGAGCCACACCGCTAATAGAGTTGTGAGCCATCGCTCCACCTAGTTTCTCAGCTGAAATTTCTTCTCCTGTTACAGTTTTAATAACCTGTGGTCCAGTAATAAACATCTGGCTTGTCTTATCAACCATAAAGACAAAATCCATAATTGCCGGCGAATAAACCGCTCCTCCTGCACATGGGCCCATAATAACTGCAATCTGGGGAATTACGCCTGAAGAAATCGTATTGTTGTAGAATATTTTACCGAATCCTGAAAGGGAAGTTACTCCTTCTTGGATTCTTGCTCCACCGGAATCATTTAAACCAACTATTGGAGCACCCATTTTTAATGCCATCTTTTGTACTTTAACGATTTTCTCTGCGTGATATTCTCCAAGTGAGCCGCCCAACACAGTAAAATCTTGAGCAAAAGCAAATACTAGTCTTCCATCTATCGTACCGTAACCGGTTACAACGCCATCACCTGGCGCTTCAACTTTGTCCATACCGAAATTGGTACATCTATGAGATACGAAAGGATCTAATTCAACGAAACTACCTTCATCAAATAATAGTTTGATCTTTTCTCTTGCTGTCAGCTTTCCCTTAGCATGCTGGCTGTCGATCCGTTCTTGCCCCCCGCCAAGTTCAAGCTTTTCTTTCTTACTGCGGAGCTCTTCAATCTTGTTCATGCGAAATCCCCTCCTTGAATTATTCTTGCCTAGTTAGCATCTATTCTAAATGAAACTAGTACCAAACTTAATATATACACAATTACTATATATTACTTAATATAAAAATTCAAGCAAATTTATATTTATCTATTATGCTCTTTTATGTATATAAAATTATAGAACTTTTACAATATTTTCAATACGTTCCAAGGCCAAAGCTATTATTAATCCGGGGATTACAGTAGTACCCATTTTCA
>JAAYHT010000179.1 GCA_012735285.1 Clostridiales bacterium
AGCCACAGGTAGAATAATATCAGGCAGTCCCGTTGAAATCTTCTCCGGCAAAAGGGTACTCTCGTCAAGAATTAACCCCATCACTTCATATAATTCTTTAAGCTCATCTTCATCTTCGATTTTACCTAAAGATTCAGGAGTAGCCATATCCATCATAACAAAACCATTTTCAAGCTTTACATTCAGGTCTCCCGCAAGAGTTTCAATACAATAGCTGTTATTATCCTCAACCAAGCCTGCATCCAAAAGCGCACAAAAGGATGCTATGGTGGCATGGCCGCATAAGTCAACCTCATCAGTGGGAGTGAAATAGCGGATATTAAACTTACCATCGGATTTGTTTAAAATGAATGCTGTCTCTGAGTATCTAAACTCAGCTGCAGCCTTTACCATGGTTTCTGCTGATGGAAAACTACTTCCCTCGGGTAATATAACTACCCCTGCTGGATTACCACCAAATAGCTGATCAGCAAACGCATCGATAATATAAAACCTCATAAAAAAACCCCCCTGTCTAATTTAAGTTAATTATATCAGACAGGAGGTTTATAACAATATTGAGTTTACTCTTTAATCAGAACTATTTCGGCCACACCTGGAGTCTCCCCTGTTACGGAATATAGCCATACAGTATAACCTTTTCTAACATCCCTTATGCTAGCAGCCTTAAACCCAGTAATCTCTCCACCTTCTTCAACTGCTTTATAGATGCTTGCATCATCAAGTATTGAGATTCCTTTTTCAGTGTCGTCAGATTCTTTAAATTTTACATAATAATTTTTAATCTCTTGAACTACTCCGGTGCCAAGATTCTCGAAACCTTCTTTATCGCCAAAATTAGTCGCCGAAGTATCAATTCCCGTTACAATTCCATTTCTCATCTTGAGTCCAAAAATATCACCGGCTACATAATGACCTGCAAGATCGATGGAATCAACATCTACCTTTCCATTGGTATTTAAATAAAGGGTATTCTTACCGAAGAGAAATTCAATTTCATCTACAACTTCTCCCTTTTCATTTACTACCTTGGCAAAGTCTAATATTATTCCATAGGCTGTACCGCTGAAATCAGCTAGAACTCCTGCCTTATCAGCGTAGTCATATTCATCTTCTTCCTCTTCTTCTACCGGCTTATGTGCCTCAATGATGTCATCAATTACACTGTAGGTCATAAGAGCAACATGGCCTCTTAGAGCTGGTGAATTGCCCTCGTATGCGAACCCATCCATCATTCCAAGCTCTTCAGCTTTGGAGATGAAGTTTTCTGGCCATACTCCACTTAGCTCTTCTACTTTATATCCCAACGCACGAACCAGCATTGCAGCCATCTCGTTATATGTCACGTTATAGCCTGGTCTAAAGCTTCCATCGGTATAGCCGCTAACAACTGCTTTCTGTACAGCATATCTTATATACTTATCAGCCCATTCATAACCTTTCAGGTCAGGAAAGCCGCTATATAGTGCTTCATCAAGCTCTTTTTCAGTAGGCATCATGCTCTTTACAACAATAACGCATGCTTCTGCCCTTGTTATGGTACTCTCTGGTCGAAAAGTCCCGTCGGGATAGCCTTCAATAACACCTTTTTCTGCCAGTCCATTAACTGCTTCTTGATATTCAGTCCCCTCTACATCTTTTAGAGAATCCGCAGAAAAAGCTAATGTAAAGCTTGATAGTATCAAGGCTAATGCTAGCATAATCGAAACAAATTTCCTCATTTAACTACACCCCTTTTTTATATATTAACGATCCTAACTGTTTTATTTTTCTATATTCTATCATAATTTACACCCAAAACAATTTGATTAAACAAAGTGAAACCTAAATGTAATATTAAAGAAAGACTAGCCATCTTTAATATACCTAATATCACTGCCCGATGGGTGCTGGAAGATTCTCAGGCCAAATTCTTTGGCAGCAGCAAGTATGTGATCGAATATATCGGCCTGTATTCCTTCATAGTTTATCCAGTTTGTATCATTGGTAAAGGCATATATCTCTATAGGAAGTCCGTTCTCCCCCGGTGCCAGCTGTCTGACCATCTGAGTCATTCCCTGATGTATCTTGGGATGGTTTTTTAAGTATTGCATCAGATACACTCTAAAAACACCTATATTAGTAAGCCTTCTACCGTTTACCGGGGATTCTAAATTATGACCTTTATTGTATTCATCGATCTCTTTTTTTCTTTCGATAATATAATCCCTTATATATTCTATCTTCTTGAATTTTTCGAGCATTTCATCTGTGCAGAAGTCTATGCTGTTTGTATCGATGTATATAGAACGCTTAATACGCCTGCCTCCAGAATCCTGCATACCCCTCCAGTTCTTAAAGGAGTCGGATATTAGGGTATAGGCTGGTATCGATACAATGGTATTGTCAAAGTTTTTTACCCTTACAGTTACAAGTGATATCTCCTGGACAAAACCGTCAACTCCGTAGTTGGGTAATTCAATCCAGTCACCTATCCTCAACATATCATTTGTTGTGAGTTGTATGCCCGCAACAAGTCCTAATATTGAATCTTTGAATACGAATGAAAATACGGCTGCTAAAGCTCCAATACCGCTTAGAAGTATTATGGGGCTTTCTCCAATTAAGTTGGCAATTATTATTATGGCTGTGATAATATAGGCTGCTATTTTTACAACCTGCAAAAGCCCTTTTATAGGTCTGGTCTTTGATATAGGAAAGGTGTTATAGATATCATCAACACAGTCAAGAAGCGCACTTATTACCTGCACTATTATTATCAAAACATAAGTAAAAACTATTTTCTCTATAGTAACTTCATAACTTTTAAAAACCGGTGCGAAAAGGTATATGACTATGGCTGGCACTATTAAAGCCAGCTTATGAAACACCCTTCTTTCAACTAGCACCCTGTCCCATTCAACGCTATTGTTTTCAATAAAGTGTAGGATAAGTCTGAGTATAACTTTCTTGGTTATTAAATATGCTAGGGTAGAAACTATGATAATGATAAGAATTATTATTCCGTATGTGAAATATGAAGCTATATTTTCACCTACACCATACCCAATCAGCAAATCTCTAAAAAATTCCATTTTCCTAATATCCTTTCTTAAGAAACAGTATAAACACAGCCAATACCATAGTCAATAAAATGCTTGATTTTGGTATTGTGATAATATATTATGGTTATAACAAGCATCGTTCTGAATACACGAGGGTTCGTCCCAAGTGAGAAGGCGAGATCATTAGGAATATTATAATCCTTATGTTTCTCGTAAGGATTTTTTGTTTTAGGAGGGAGATATGGGATCAAGAATTGCTCTTATAGGTATCATTGTGGAAAACTTAGAATCTGCAGAAAAGATCAATTCATTATTACACGAATACGCTGACTTTATCATCGGTAGAATGGGCATCCCTCACAGACAGCGCAAGGTCTCAATAATCAGCGTTGTTTTAGATGCCCCACAGGACATAATAAGTTCACTTTCAGGCAAACTAGGGATGCTTCCTGATGTAAGCATCAAGACAGTATATTCTAAGTTCAGCAGAAAGGATGATCAGAATTAATGAAGAAAATTAGTATAATTTTATCTATAATTTTATGCATTTCCTTAATTACAGGCTGTGCCCCAAGCCAAGATGACCCGCAAGTAACATTCAAAGTGGCATCATTAAAAGGGCCTACCACCATGGGAATGGTTAAACTCATGAACGATGCAAAAGAAGGTAACGCGTCCAACGACTATGAATTCAATGTCTATGGTACAGCGGATGAAATAGTTCCGAAATTGGTTAATAAGGAAATTGATATTGCCCTTGTCCCCTGCAATCTTGCAAGCGTTCTTTACAACAAGACGGAAGGAGCAGTTCAAGTTGCCGCCATAAATACCCTTGGGGTGCTCTATATACTAGAAAGCGGCGACTCCATAAAGGG
>JAAYHT010000180.1 GCA_012735285.1 Clostridiales bacterium
AGATTTATCTACCAGCAGTTTTAACAATGTTTTTAATGAAAAACCTAAAGTTACAGCAAAGTTAATTACAAATGAAGAGACAAAAAAGCTTAAAATAGATCCAATATACGATAGGGATAAGAAGAACCTTAGAATTATTATAGACAGTCCCCTTGACATATCTGATTTTGAGGAAGGAACGACTGTAATAATAAATTATAGCCTGAAGGCCGGTAAGGATAGCGGAATAAAACAGGCGGCACCCCAAGACAACTATAATATCGGCAGGGTAGATTTTACCCTAGAAACCGCAACTCCAGTATGCAGCATTGTTAGCAGATCTAAGACCTACTATACAGGAAATATCCCAAGTGTAATATATAATTATTTGCCTGATGTGCTTGCAAGTTTCGATGCCTACCATACGATTTCATCGGCAGATAATAGTGGTATCATGAAGGGATCAATCACGCTAGTGCAAGTAGGAGACAATAACTTTAATAATAGGCGTAAAGTAGATTTAAGCAATTTAGGTTTAGACGATTGCACCAACGAAAGAATAGTAAAATCCAAATCATCAGCTTATGTAGAAGTTGAAGCAGTTTATGGATTTGATATACCTATAAACCTTGATCAGTTTAACGTGGATTAGGAGGCGCAAGGTTGAGGAAATTAGCAGTATTAGTTACCATTTGTATCTTTACTTTCATGATGTTTAGTATAAGCTATGGATTTTGGACCGACCAAGTTAAAATAGCTGGTGATTCCAAGATTGGTTTTAGAATTAAGATAAATAAAGATATAGAATTAGCTGAAGAGCTTACTGATGCGGCTATTGAGTTAAATAATGATTTTGAAACAGAAGATATAAATAAAGACAAAGTTACAGATAAGCCCGAGCAAGAGCTAGTCATAGAGCGAGAATCTGATACAGAACCAATTATTGAGGAAAATGAGACAGTTACTGAGGAGGAATTGGTTCCAGATACAGTACCGGAGGAAGAAGAAATTACTACCGATGAAACAACAACTACAGAAGAACCTATTACTGAGATAAGTGTTCCTTTAGAAGAGGAAGTACAAGGTGAGGAAACAAGCGGAGATATTAGTTGATTACAAAAAATATCGCACAATCAGTAAATATTTAATGCTCATCTTTATAATTCTATCTTTAGCATCCAGATTCAACTTTATAGCAAAATTCAACTCATTTCTATTCACCCATAGGATTTTCCCTGCAATCTGGTGTCTATTAATTATTCTATTTATTTTCTTTATTCCCAGAGTCCATTCCATTGGAAAACTATCTAAAATAGAGAAGATTTACATAGAAGCAATGGTCTGTGCTGTGCTGTTAGTAATGATACCGATCTTGGCAGGGACTATGATTGCCCAATTAGGGGACAGCCCCTATGATCACTCTATTTATGGAATTTTCAATAACCTTGCCCCTATTATCCCATTTCTCTTTGCAAGGGAGATGATACGAAGTTATGTACTTTCTACATATTGCGTTAGAACCAATGTTAAGGTTTTTATTCTAGTAACACTGATAATGACAGCACTTGAAATAAATTATAACAGTCTGATGCTTGTATCAGATGCTGAAGATATAGTTATCTTTATAGCTAAATTTGTGGGTCCAACTTTATGTCGAAATATCTTGTTATCTTATCTAGCTCTATACGGTGGAGCTATACCTGCCATCATATACGTTGGCATAATTACAGTATTCCACTGGCTATCACCATTCCTAGCAGTTTTAAACTGGCTTATAGAAGGTGCTATAGGCATAGCTGTTCCAATATTTTGTGTAGTTTTCATAGTTACGAAATATGAGATTCAGGTCAATAAGGTTAAGCGCTATGAGATTAAAAAGGGAGAGGCAGTCAAATTAACCATGACCGCTATAATCAGCATAGCCTTAATTTGGTTCGTTGTAGGTGTATTCCCCATTGTCCCATCTGTAATTGTTACAGGCAGCATGCAACCCTTGATCTATCCTGGGGATATAGTGCTGCTTGAAAAGGTAACAACTGAGGAGCAAATAAGGAGCTTGCAAAGCGGAGATATTATTCAGTTTAAAAGGGACGAAGTTTTAATTACACATAGGATCATAGAAGTAATAGACGATGGTCTTGGAAACTTAACCTTTAGAACCAAAGGCGATAACAACTCTGCAGAAGATTCCCGTTTAGTTAATCCCAATGATATTAAAGGAATATTTGTAAAGGTTATACCCAAAGCGGGTTACCCCACTCTCCTGATTAAAGGCAGATCCCAGGTAGACCATGATGAGATAGGGTTTTAGCATAACCATAATAGTCCAAAACCATATATCTACTACTTTAGTAGTAGATAAAGTAGCCAATGGTAGTAGCCAAAACTATACCTTCGATTGATGTAAAACTATTACCAGCAAACTATAATAATAACAAAAATATACTATTTTATAATAGAAAAGGAGATTATGGTTATGAACAGAAAAGTACTAGTATGTGTTCTGGCATGCTGCCTGTTATTCCTGGGCATGGGATATGCTTATTGGACTGACAGCCTGCAGATAGACACGACAGCGACAACAGGAGAGCTGGACGTAAGATTTGTTGATGTAGCTTTATTTGGACAATATGCTGATGAAGACGGTTGGGCGATCTTTGATGGTATCGATGATGGGAAATTTAAAATCGATACCGATAGGTGGAAGAATAGACCTAATAGCTACAATCGTATTGCAGAACAAGAAGATTTAGAAGCTTATATGGCTCGTATTGAAGGCTATACCACAACTGCCTTTGATGCCAAGCTAGTTAATCCCGTAAATCTTGGCAAAAAAATTGGGGATAACGATTATGTACCAACGACTTGGTCATCAGACAAAATTGAAATATCTGTAACAGACATGTATCCAGGATATGGTATGTTGTTCAGAGCTGATATTGTTAATCCTGGGACCCTAGCTGCAAAACTCAGCCAATTAAAAATTGATCTTACTAAAAATATGAATGACGCTATGAAAAATATGATTTGCGTATCCTTTGAAGTATTAAGAGATAACAGTGAAAGTGTAGTATTTGATTTTAGTGATGAAGTAGATGATAGCGACATCTTTGTAATTGATGGTGTTAAGTTCATTCGACTTTCAGCAATAGGCGAAGGGCTTAAATTTGATATTAATGAAGAGGATGTCGATAACCTGTTATGCATCTATCCTGCAAATGCGGATCTGCCCAAGGATTCATTCAGAATGGACTTAATCTTAGGAGTTGCTATGGATCCTGATGCCGAAGGAGTCTATACAACAGGTTCGGTTGAAAAAGGTAATCCTTATAATAATAAAGATTCAGCTACTCAACTTAAAACTGCAAAATTTGCCATTCAGTTCCTCTGGGATCAATTTAATACTCCAGTAGATAAAGTGGATCCAGTATAAATTCTACGTTATATAATCCACTTATAAGGGGTGCCTTAGGGCTTAAGGCACCCCTATATTAGAAAACTTCCCAATAGTATATTTACAATAGATGAGGTACATATGAAATTCATTATACAAAAGAAAAACAAGAGATTTTTACTACTAGTACTTTGTTTAGCCATAGTCGTTATTGGACTTCAAATATATACAACGATTACCTCTCCTGGAACAGTTGTGAATGAAACTGTTTTATTCGAATATTCTTATCAACCCTCTCTAAATTATCAGGTTAATATTCATGAAAATGAAGTATACGATGGCACTGTAATGGAAGAAGATTTAACTTACAGTAAACGCATACTGGATAATATTGTTGCCAAGTATGCTGTAAGTTACAAAGCAAGTAATTCAGTACCTTTGAATATTGATTATCAGATAGTAGCAGTTGTTAACGGATATCAGGGAGGGGAAGACAAGAATATCTTATGGTCGAAAGAATTCCCCTTGACCAATAAGAAAGTTATAGAAGTTGAAAGTGATAGTTGGAATGTTGAAGAAACTGTAAGCTTTACCTTAGATGATTACGATGCCTTTGCGAACAGAGCAAATGAAATAACAGGGTTGAAAGTAGCAAATGAAGTAGTAATAGAGATGAGGGGAAATATAGTTGCCAATACTGCTAATGGTGTAGAGACAGTACCGATTAATACCAATTTATCTATTCCACTGATGGAGGATGTATTTAAAATAAAAAAATCAAATATAGAGCCGGTTAATGACAGCATTGTTGATTCAAAGAGGGTACCCGCACCTATAAATCAGACTAAGCTCATGTTATTTTCAATCCTACTTACCCTATGCTTAGTGGGCATCATAATACTTTTGTTTTTTACGAGG
>JAAYHT010000022.1 GCA_012735285.1 Clostridiales bacterium
AATTTAAAATGAATAGCTATTGTTTTCTTCAATGGCAATAATAATTAGCAATAATAATGCCAAACTTATGGATATCAACTGAAGGGCTTGAACATAAAGTATTTTCTAAGAATTAGAAAAGACACTTTAATTCATATATCTACAGTTTTTGACATTTGCGCACGTTCTATTGTTGCGCAATGTGCGTCATAGCACATTTTGGGTTTCTTTATAAGCAGAAAGGGCTGCCTCTACCGGCAAGACGAAATTATTAAAACGCCAAACTCCATCTGAGCCTAAAACACATTCCATTTCATAGCTACCTTCCAGGGGTTCATCCCAAACTGTCATATTCCAGTTTACTGTCACCGTCGCAATTCCAGAATCAACATTTTCTATTTCAATTTCCCAATTGCAATCTTTATAGTCTATCTGGCCTACAATACCTGCCGCACAATATAGCACATCATCCTGCATTATAAACATGGGGTTACCCTCAGCGCCAACAGTGGTTGAAAGAAGTCTGCTACAAGTTGCCTCGTCGAATAATCCTGATAAATAAGATTCTAGTTCATCCATAGAAGATATATCTTCATGATCTACTATTCCATACCAAATCGATCCGTCGTCAAAATATTGTTCAGTCGTATCCATGCTTATCTCACCATATCCAGTAAACCATGAATAAGCTTCTTCATCCTTTAGCATTGTAAAATAGATTTCTTTAATATGATCCGTAGCTTCAGCTGCTTGCTCAGTATCCCCTTGATTCATAAACATACGGACACCTAACACAGCTACTAACAATATTAAAACTATTATATATCCTTTTTTCTGTTCCAATTCTCTACCTTCTATCTATAATTACAGAACACGTTCCTTACCATTATATATATTCATTCTATGTTCCCTTACAAAGCCACATAGAATTGTATTGGTTTCTCTTGCTAATAGAATAGTGGAATACGAAGGAGCTGATCTTGAACATATTGCAGGTATTCCACATGTTAATACTTTTCTTAATACATCAATCGGTATACGTCCACTAGTCATAACATAGCAGTTGCTCATTTCCGCACCAGCTAGTAAAGCTTTGCCTAAGGTCTTATCTAAAGCTCTGTGTCTGCTTAGATCTTCTGAATAAAATAGTATATCTGAACCGGAACATAGGGCTACACTATGTAAAGCGCCAGTAGATCTAAAATTTTCACTGCCAGGGATAAACTTCTTTGCCATAGATGAGACTTCTGAAACTTTTAGTGTGAAATCAGGATTGGGTTCTAACTCTTGAAATGCTGCATTTTCTGATAATACAATGTTGGCTACGTAGTTTTCTTTATCGACACTAACACTGGTAACATCTTCTTTAGAGCCTATAAAACGATTGGACTACAGATAACCATATACTAGCTCTCCTAAATCATTAGGACTGCAACATTTAATAACATCCACAGACTTGTTATTAACTTTAATTTCTAAATCGAGTTCTATTAAAACTATATCCTCTGAATCAAATCGCTTGCCAGATTCTATTCTACTTACATTATCAATCACTTCATATACCATTTTGTTACCTCGTTTTAGTAATAATAATGTACGTACATGATAACTTGTAAGTTGTTAAGGCAATTATAAAGATATTAATATGTAACGTCAAGTAATAAAAGGAAACGAAGCTCATCTTAGTTTTACCCATTTAATATCTCTCATTTTTTAAAATTATTATTTAATTCGAGTGCTAACAATTTGTTGAATTTTGAACATTTAGTATATATAATAGTTGTAACTGAGTTCGTCTATACCTAAACTTTATGGAGGTAAAAATATATGAATATTAAACTATTTGAATATTTTATTAGAGTAGCTGACGAAAAGAACATTTCCCGTGTTGCTGAACAGCTTTTCATAACTCAGCCTACACTTAGCATACAAATGAAGCGTCTAGAAACCGCCTATGGATGTAAATTATTCTCTCGTTCGATTAAGGGCGTAGAGCTGACACCAGAAGGAGAAGTGCTTTTATCATATGCTAGAAATATCTTACGACTATACAACCAGTCCTTTGACGAAGTAAGTCAGCTACAACAAAATCGTTCCGTTATACGTATGGACTCCAATTTAACTCTTTCAACCTGGAGTCTCCCCTGTCTAATCTATAGTCTTCAATCTAATCCAGATTTCCAACAATACTATTTTGACATGACCTTTAGCACTATTGAATCTGTCGAAAGCAATATATTAAATGGTATCAGCGATATAGGTTATGTGCAAAACAGCAAGCCCCATCCCGATTTAGTCCATTACAAGGTAGGAGAAGATCGGCTTGCTGTAGTGGTTAAGGGGGACTATGATATCCCAGATAGTGTCCATTTCGCTGATCTGGTTAAATACGACCTTATATATAGCTTCGACAAATTAGTGGAAAGGCCTCCTCTCGAAAAAACACTTCAAAAATACGGCTATTACCTTAAGGATTTTAATATTGTTATGTCACTTCATGCTATTGAAATTGTAAAGACTGCACTTTATCAAGGTATGGGTTTCTCATTTTTACCCTATTGCTCTGTAAAAAAAGAGATTTTGGCAGGCTCGCTTAAGGAAATTAAGGTACATGGATTTTCTGAAACCTATCCTATTTACCTGGTCTATTTAAAGGATAACGAAGAAGATCCCAAAATGCGCCCCTTAATCCAATATCTGAAGAAAAGTAAAACCTCTGAGTTTTGTTAAAGTTTTATTTAAGCTCATTCTAGATAAATATAGATACAAGCATAAATTATTTTTATATCACTTAAGGTTTTTTAATTTGAGTTATATTCTGCTGACTTATATAATATAAGCAAATATAAGGAAACTGGACATTAGTCTCCTATTTTTGATTTAATCCCTAACAATATTAGAACTAGTTTATTATTTAACAATATAAATCTATGACTAGAACATTGACCGCTATATTCTAGATCTAATATAAGCTACCGTCATAAGGCAAATACTAAGTTTCCCAAGGAGGTCAGCATATCTTGTCCATAATCTGTTTGCCAAAAAGAGGCACCAGCTTTCAAGTCAGAAGTCGAAAATCCCTAGCATTGTACGGTGCCACTCTATCTAACTGAATCGCTTAAATTTGATTCAGAATTAAAGGTGCTTTATCAACCGAGTTTATAATAATAAGGAGTGTGATTGCTAAATGTCTAACATAGTGGAAAATTACGCGGATCTATTGCAGGAAAAACATTTGACCGAAGATGTCCTGACCTCTCCTTACAAATGGGAGCCCGTAGATCCATCAGCCATTGGCGAAAAGAAAGTTCTATTCGGTATCTGCCGTCACTGCATGCAGGGAGACTGCTCAACGCTAGTACATATTGAAGACGGCATAGTAACGAAGGTGGAAGGAAACGATATCCCTCCAAACTATGGTTCCCTATGTCCTAGAGGAAATGCTGCCATCATGGGACTTTATAACCCCTATAGGGTAAAAACACCCCTGATGAGAACCAACCCAGAAAAGGGCCTTGATGTTGACCCAAAATGGAAGGAAATTACCTGGGATGAAGCTTTAGATATTACTGCAAATGAGCTTAAAAAAGCCTTTGAATATGACCCAAGAAGCATAGTAGTAAACGAAGGTTGGGGTTCAAAAGATACTCTGTTAAGACCTGCTTTTGTAAAAGCTTTCAAGACCCCCAATGAGGTCGGTTCACATGGTTCGCTATGCGCTGTCCACTATGGTACAGGTTTAATCCATGGAAACTTCCCAGTATCTCTACCGGATTTAGAATACTGTAATTATCATATCACTATCGGCCGCTCATTAGGACCAAACTTTGCTACCGCTCACGGTTCAAAGAGACTAGCAAAGGCCTTAGCACGTGGCATGAAACTTGTTGTAGTGGATCCTCGCTGCTCTCATGAAGCTAGTAAAGGTGAGTGGGTCCCCATTCGCCCCGGATCTGACCTGGCGTTCCTATTGGGCATGGCACACGTTATGTTCTACGAAATTGATAAACTAGATTGGCAATTCCTCAAGGAAAGGACAAATGCCAGATACCTTATCAGGCCCGATGGCTACTATGCTAGAGATAAGGAAACTAACAAGCCATTGGTCTGGGATAATACCAGTCAAAAAGCCGTTCCATATGACACCAAAGACATCGATTCACCATTAGAAGGTAGATTTATGGTAGATGGTGTTGAAATGGCGACAGGCTATACTTTAATTAAAGAGCGCTTTAAGGAATACACCCCCGAATGGGCTGAGGAACTCTGCACCGTTCCTGCTTCAACTATACGCCGCATAGCTAACGAATTTGTTGAGCATGCACAAATTGGCAGTACCATAGAGATCGATGGCGTTACCCTTCCATTCCGTCCTGTATCTCTTAACATGGAGCGTAACGTAATGAGCCACCGCTATGGTGTATATGCTGACTTAGTAGGTAAGCTTATCAATATGATGGTAGGAGCTATCGAAGTTCCTGGTGCCTGCCTAGGTTCTGGTTACAGAGGAGAAAGCGTACTGGCACCCACAGAAGACGGAACAATGTCACCTGGCTCTGAAGCAGTTCCAGTTCCATTTAAGTTCCCACCAGATCATATTGGTATGCAGGAATTCTTCCCACATGCCCACGCCACACCACATATAGTTACATATGCAGTAGAAAATCCAGAAGAGTTCTATCTGGATTATGAAATAAGGGTATGGCTCGGGGTAGGCGTTAATATGATTCGTACCAACGCACAACCAGAGCGTTATGTGGAAATGTTTAAGAAAATCCCATTCCATGCCGACATAGTTTATCATATGGACGAACAAGCTGTTATGGCTGATGTCCTACTGCCGGAACACAGCTTCCTAGAAAGGCTTAGAGTCATGCCATTCTTCCCGTCACATCAATCCTTCGATGATACTGTAACGGGACTACAGATGATACAGCTTAGACAGCCAGTACCAAAGCTCTTCAATACTATGCATGTAGACCACATACTTATGGAGCTGGCAGAAAGAGCTGGAAGAATGTATGGAGAAGGCGGACTGTTAGACTGTATTAACAAGTTCGATTGCCATATAATCCATGACCACGGCATGCATATGAGAGAGCCATATTTACTAGACCTTAATACCAAATATACATATGAAGAAATCATTGATCGTTGGCTCAAGAGCTGGAAATTTAATGATGAAGGAAAAGGATTTAAAGAACTTAATGAAGAAGGTGCCTTTATCAAATGGCAACCTAAGTATACCTTCTATCATTACTATCACTGGCCAGGCGACAGCACTAAGCACGAATTCTACTTCATCAATCTGAAGAAGGTCGGTGATTCACTCAAGAATAACTTGAGGAAATATAACATTAAGTTCCCAATGATAGATGATGAAGACTATATCTTTGACCTTTACGATCCAGTACCCCATTGGGTTGAGTCCTCTGAATGGAATGCTCCTGAAGAGTATGACTTATTCGCCTTTAACTGGAAACCTCCTTATGTATCCAGTGACGTTGGTAACGTAATTGGTAACCCATGGATGGCTGAGCTATATAGAAAAGACCCATTCGAAGGTGCAGCCTGTTTGAATCCACGCACAGCTGCTGCTAAAGGTCTGAAGGACGGCGACTGGGTCAGAATCAGCTCACGCTATGGATCGATTGAATGTCCTATTATTACTTCAGAGCGATTCCATCCTGATGGCATTGGCATCAGTGGAACCTACGGACCTGGTAATGTTGGAAGCAACCCACTAAATACAAAGGGTCCACACTTCAATCGACTAATACCAACTTCGATTGATACCATTGACCCAGTTAGTGCCAGCCAGGAAATTGCACCTAAAGTTAAGGTAGAAAAGATCCCAAAACCAACAAGATCGTAAAACTGTTTACTTGCTCCCTTAATCTAAGGGTTAAGGGAGCATAGAATAAAATATGAAAGTCGTTAATTATTGTTAGTTTATAATAATAGAAGAAAGAGGCGTAAGTAAAATGAAATTTGGAATGCTTATTGATTTAAGAAAATGCGTAGGCTGCTTCGCCTGTACTGTTGCTTGCAAAGCTGAACATGCAACTCCAACAGACATCAGCTACAATAAAGTAAAGAAATACGAAGTGGGTACTTACCCTTCTGTTAAATTAAAGCACTTACCTATGCCATGTATGCACTGTGACAATCCTTCCTGTATGGAGGTCTGCCCAACAGGAGCTACTCAAAAACAAGATAACGGTATTGTAACTGTTGACGCCAATGAATGTATCGGTTGCAAAGCTTGTATGATAGCTTGTCCTTATGAAAGCAGACAATTCCTATCAGAAATTAAACCTTATTACGAAGGACAAGAACGCACACCCTTTGAAGTGTATATGCAAAAAGATTTTCAGGTGGGTACAGTAGTAAAGTGCGATGGCTGCATAGATAGAGTACGCGAAGGCCTTGAACCAGCATGTGTTCAAACATGTATTACAGGAGCCCGAATCTTTGGCGATCTGGATGACCCAAACAGCGAGATTTCAAGATTAATAGCATCTTCGGGAGCTGTACCGTTCCAACGCGAATTAGGAACTGAACCTTCCGTATATTACATATTCTAAGAGAAAGGGGAAAGCTAAATGTCTACTTTAGATTGGATTATATTCATTGTAGCTGCCATTGTCTTCGTCATCACTGGTCTTTCAATACTCTATAATATGGCTAAAGGAGGCCACCATAAGACCAACTTGACAGACAAATTCGTTTGGGGAATAAACACTCAGATCTTCTATGCATTATCTTCTTTCGGTACAGGGCTTATGGTTGTAATGTCAGCTATTATCCTCCTTGTAGGAACTGAATTCCTATATAGTATTCTACAAGCAGGTAACTCCATTGCCTTTGCATGTGTATTATCAGGCGTTATCCAGATGGGTATTGACCTAGGTAAACCTCAACGCGCTATGAAAGTCTTATTTGGCAAGAAATTTAATTCACCACTAACAATAGACTTTATAGCACTGACCGTTTTAATGATCCTCAGCATCATATTTATCGTCGGAATGGGATCAGCAAGCTTGGCTGCTTTGAAGATATGGGCTTACTTAACCACCCTTATATCAGTTCTCTGCATGTCAACCCATACACTACTTATTGCTTCAAGATTTGAACCAGGTTTTAGAAGCAACCCCTTCCACTCTGCAGAGACATTTGTTTGCTCAATTTGGAGTGGTTTAGCGATAATGACATTGCTATCTTTAGGAAATCCGCTGACAGAAGTGTTCGTAAAAATGCTTCTTGTATTCTCAGCTGCAAGCTTAATTAAAGGCATTTCCTCTGTAATAGCTTTGAATCTTGGTAAAAGCGAAATACATACTCATAAGAAAGCATTTATTCTACTATCAGCAATCACATTCATAATATTGGTTATCGGTGATTTGGCCGCAATTAGACAGGGAGGCCTAGTCATTGTAGCTTGCTTGCTTACTTTAGCTGCTGTAATCGTAGAAAAAGGTGCTTCCGTAATAGTAGTACAAAAGAGACCAGTTATACCAGCACCTTACAACAAATTTGATCCGAAAGAGCGTTATGTACCCTCTAAGACAGAGATTGGCTATCTGTTGTTTAGCATTGCATTGATCGCTGTGATTCCTTATGGTGTATTTCTCATCGGATTCGGTGCATAATAAATTATAAAGGAGAATCTTATGGCACACGATAAAAACACCATTATAAATATGGCTAAAGAAAGAGCAAGGATCTACGAGCGAATAGTTGGAACCTTGATGACCCTTCCCAATGCTGATTTTCTAAAGAGTGTAAGGTCACCAGAATGCAAGGTATTCCATGAAAAGTATTCTGCTCTTAAACAGCCATCTGTTACCAAAGGATGCGAGCTAGTACTAGGCTTTTTTAAACAGGTAGAAGGAATGGACGAAGATGAACTATTGGAAATGATGGCTGTAGATAGGACCAGGCTGATTAGAGCACCCTTTAAAAAGGCTTACATGCCTCCATATGAGGGGCATTATAAGAAAAAGGGAGAGGTCTCACATTTGGCCTTGAAACAACTGTATATGAGCCACGGCTATGTACCTGCGGATGATATAGAAACAGTTGATTTCTTTGCCATACAGCTCGATTTTCTACGTATGCTAATTTTAAAAATGGTTGAAAATCCAGATAAGATGTCAGAGTTGATAGAAGCACAAATTGACTTTCTTGAAAATCATCCTGGCAGCTGGATTAAAGATTACGTAGAAAAAGCCGCTCCCTATGCAGAAACCGGCTTTTACAAAGGTTGGCTCTACATCATGGAAGGGTTCTTGGAGCTTGAAAAAGGCTATCTGCATTATATCAAGGGATCATCTGGCAAACTTAATTAAAAAGACTTCAACTAAACTGTTCGAGGGGACCTTTATCTGTCCCCTCGTTTTTTATCTTGACGTATCAATTCTGTAGTGCTATCATTTCACTATTAATGTCATAGCTATATAATTACATAAATAAGGAAGGAAGCACGGAATGGGTCCAGTGCAAGAAAGTACCAATGTAAAAATAAAACAGCATGATCTTAAAGTATCTACAGTGGTCTTCATGATTTTCTGTCTTTGCGCTGCCGGCGCCTACGGAATCGAAGAGATGATACCTGAGTCTGGGCCAGGTTTGACTTTAATCATGCTTATTGTATTGCCCTTTATCTGGAGTACCCCTCTGGGGCTTGTGGCATCGGAACTTGGTTCAGCCCGGCCTCAAGAAGGCGGATATTATAAATGGGTACAGGAAGCGCTAGGAGAGTTTTGGGGCTTCCAAGCCGGTTGGTGGAGAACTATTTCCATATACATTGATAATACACTATATGTCATTTTAGCAGGAGGCTACCTTGCCAACCAGTTCGGCTTGAACTGGATGCAGGAATTCATATTCAAAGCACTTATGATTATTGTATTTACCTATATTAACATCAGAGGCATCAAGGATGTAGGTATCGTATCTACAATACTGTCTATCCTTGTAATGCTTGTATTTGCTATGGTAGCTGTTGCAGGTTTTCTCAACTGGAATCAGAACCCCTTTATCCCCTTCACTGCAGATGGTGATATAATGGGGGTTTCCGGCATCGGCTTTACAGATTGGGTTTACTATATTGGTATGGGTATAGCTATCGGTATGTGGATGTATTCTGGTTACGAATCTATGTCAACAGTAGCTGGTGAAGTTTCTAATCCGCAGGTGATTCCAAAAGCAACTATGATTACTGTTCCACTGATTATGGCTACATACATTTTACCAACCATGGCAGGATTGGCTACTTTGACCGACGAAAAAGTAGCTAATCTATTAGGTATATCTGTTGAAGAAGTAGTAGCAGAAGGCGGCGCCTGGGCCTTCTGGGGAACTGAACCAGGAACAATAGGATATGCTGATGTTGTTACAGCAAATTGGGGTCCTTCCCTTGGTATAATCTTCGTAATTGTTGCCATACTTGCCCAATGCTCAATCTATAATACCTACATAGCTTCTGGATCAAGAGGGTTTTTCGTGCTTGCAGAAGACAATTTGGCTCCACCAATATTTACAAAAGTAGATAAAAAGCACGGTGTTCCATTTGTTGCTATCCTATCGGTTGGCATTGTCAATCTGCTTTTATGCATGTTCGCTTTTAAAGTAGTGGTAGTTATCGATGTATTCTTGCTAATTTCCTCGTATATAATGATCTTTATTTCCGCTATGATTCTAAGAAAACGGATTCCAGAGGAAGAGCGCAAGTTCAAGATCCCCGGTGGTTACGCTTTCCTATGTTTAATATGTATTATCCCGATTTGTATCGCATTCTTTGCATTCTTTATAAACGGTACCGATTATTTTATCGGGGGAATGATAGGTATAATTTCAGGTCCAGTCCTCTATTACATTTGGAGGAAGAGATATGGCGGCTTAACTAAAAATGATCCTGTCAAATTCCCTGAAAATCCTAAAACAGGTTTGCCTTTAGGAGATATAAAAAGAATGAGCATTATGTTTGGCATCCTTACTATAATGGGCTTTGTTGGTAGCTTCTTCCTTCCCTGGTTTGAAGCAGATTGGGGTAATGATTGGTATTTCGCCACCTATGGAATTGAAGGTTTCTTGGATACAATGCTGCTATTGATCCGTATTACAACCGGCATAGCTGCGATAATAACCATACTATTGGCATTATTAGCTTTAAAAGTTGAGCCTAAAAAAGGGACCCTTTCTTAAAAGGATCCCTTAATTATTAAGGTTCTTTGTCAAATGTTGGGGTTAAATCCCGTAAGACTAAAGAAGAAGTAGAAGATATGAAAATTGCGCAGGGTGGAGAAAATCTGCCCTGCATTTTCTTTTCCTTTAAAGCAAGGGAATAGTTGCTCAAATAAGTAAGTAAAACTCAGCATCTTAAGCAACCATTAATATTCAATGGTCTAATATATCCTTTC